>NZ_JAPUEW010000048.1:0-68200 GCF_027492335.1 Klebsiella sp.
TAAAGGAATATCAACATGAAACTTTCTATTGTGGAAAAAATCGGTTTCGGCGCAGGGGATATGGCAATAAACGTAGTGATTATTGCCATGCAGCTGCTGCTCGCCTATTTCTATACCGATATCTATGGCCTGAGCGCCGCTGATGTTGGCGTATTGTTTGTGGTTGTCCGAATGATTGATGCCATTATCGACCCGGCTATGGGTATCCTCACCGATAAGCTCAATACCCGCTGGGGGCGCTATCGCCCGTGGCTGCTGTGGTTTGCTATTCCCTTTGGTTTCGCCGTTTATTTGATGTTTATTACGCCGGATATGGCTTATATGGCCAAACTGGCATGGGCCTATGGCACCTATATTCTTATGACCCTGGTGTATACCGCCATCACCATCCCCTATATTTCGATGATTGGCGTGATTACCAGCGACCCTGTCGAACGACTTAGCGCAAACGGTTATCGCTTTGTAATGACCAAAATTGCCGCTTTCCTGGTGACTATTGTGGTACCGATGCTTGCCGTCTGGCTGGGGCAGGGTAATAAGGCTTTGGGCTATCAGTTTTCGATGGGATTAATGGGGGCGATGGGTGCGCTGCTGTTTATCTTCTGTTTTCTCACCACTCGCGAACGCAGCGAACCGGAAATTACGTCGTTATCAGTAGGAAAGCAGTTTAAGTATCTGTTACGTAACGATCAGTGGATTATTCTCGGCGTTGTTATTTTGCTACTGATGTGCGGTTATGTTATTCGCGGTTCCGTCGCGGCTTATTACGCCAAGTATTATCTGAACGGCGGCGACAGCTTGATTTCACCCTTCCTGACGACCGGCGTCATTGCTTCAATTCTGGCGATGATTGCTACCACCTGGATAACCAAGTTCTGGGACAAAATTAAAATGTTCCGCTATACCCAGCTCGTCACTTTTGTTCTGAGTGCACTGATGTATTTCTTCGTCGGTCGTGAAAATCTCGTGCTGGCATTTACATTCTATTTCCTCATTAATTTTTTCTGCGACATGCAAATGCCGGTGTTCTGGTCCTCTATCGCTGAAGCGGTGGATTATGGAGAAAAGAAAACCGGTCTGCGCGTTTCCGGTCTCGCATTTGGCGGCATCCTCTTCTTTCAGAAGTTTGGTATGGGGATCGCTGGCGGCGTACTTGGATTCTTGCTGAGCCACTTTGGCTATCAAGCCGATGTTGAACAAACCGCGCGTTCGCTCACCGGTATTGCGCTGATGATGACGCTCATTCCCGCTCTGTTCCACCTTGCGGTTGGGCTGCTTATGAAAAAGTATCTGATTAACAACGAATATTATCGTGATATTCAGCTCGCTCTGGCGCAGAAACAGGCATAAGGAGGCGCAAATGAAGGCCATGAATAAGGTTTGGGTTATCGGCGATGCCTCCGTTGATCTGGTGCCGGAAAAACAGAATAGCTACCTGAAATGCCCCGGCGGCGCATCGGCGAACGTGGGAGTGTGCGTTGCCAGGCTGGGCGGAGAGTGCGGTTTTATCGGTTGTCTTGGTGACGATGACGCCGGCCGTTTCCTGCGTCAGGTTTTTCAGGATAACGGCGTGGATGTCTCTTTTCTACGCATGGATATGGCCCTGACCAGCGCGGTGCTAATCGTCAACCTGACGGCTGACGGGGAACGCAGCTTTACCTATCTGGTGCATCCCGGTGCCGATACCTACGTCTCGCCGCAGGATCTGCCGCCGTTCAGGGAGCATGAATGGTTTTACTTCAGCTCGATTGGCTTAACCGACAGACCCGCTCGCGAGGCGTGCCTTGAGGGAGCGAGAAGAATGCGTGAAGCGGGTGGTTACGTACTGTTTGACGTCAATCTGCGCAGCAAAATGTGGCGGGATACCGATGAAATCCCTGAACTGATCGCCCAGTCCGCTGCGCTGGCTTCTATCTGCAAAGTCTCGGCAGATGAGTTGTGTCAACTGAGTGGTGCCAGCCACTGGCAGGATGCGCGTTATTACCTGCGCGATCTGGGCTGCGACACCACCATCATCTCATTAGGCGCTGATGGCGCGCTGTTGATTAACCCTGAAGGTGAGTTTTGTTTTCCGGCACCTCACGTTGAGGTCATCGACACCACCGGCGCGGGTGATGCTTTTGTTGGCGGCCTGCTGTTCACCCTTGCCCGCGCAAATTGCTGGGATCATGCCCTGCTGGCGGAAGCCATCAGCAATGCCAACGCCTGCGGCGCAATGGCGGTGACGGCAAAAGGGGCAATGACCGCTCTGCCGTTTCCCGACCAGCTAAATACTTTTCTTTCCAGCCATTCGCTGGCACAAGCCATGACCGTGAAATAAGGAGTCATCATGCACGTTGATCAAAACAAAATACTGGGATGCCTGGTTGGCGCCGCCGCCGCGGACGCGATGGGAGCGGCGACGGAAGTACGTACCCAGCAGCAAATAAAAGACTATTTTGGCGGCTGGGTGACGACCTTTCAAAAACCGCCAGCCGATACTTTTGGCCGCTGCAATGAAGCGGGTATGTGCACGGATGATTTTATCCAGGCCAAGTACATTATGGATGCGTTGCTGCGCCATCAGCGTGAGGTCAGCGACGAGGCGATGCGCGAGGCCTTCCAGCAGTGGCTGGAATATCCTTATTATGCCAACTTTACGGGGCCCACGACGCGCGCGGCGATGAAAGCGATCTTTAACGACAATCGCGCCTCTTTACAGGGTGAGCTGGAAGGTGAAAAGCAGTCGGTGCAGATTATCAATAAGGGAAATGCTGAGGCGACGAACGGCGCGGCTATGAAGATTTGGCCAGCTGCGGTGCTGCATCCTGGTAATATCGACGCGTCAATTCAATGTGCGCTACAGATTTGCCGCTTTACCCATAACAACGTGCTGGCGATGTCCGGAGCAGCGGCGATGGCTGCGGCAACCAGCGAGGCTTTAAGAGCGCAGACCGACGCAGACAGTATCATTGCTGCCGGTATCTACGGTGCGCAAAGAGGCTATCTGCTGGCGCAGGAGCAAGGGGCGATGATGGTCGCCGGGCCTTCCGTCGCCCGGCGCATTGAGCTGGCCGTGGATATCGGTAAACGTCATCGCCATTGGGAAACCGCGATAGTGGACATTGCTGATATTATTGGCTCCGGGCTGCACGTGAGTGAAGCGGTGCCCGCGGCCTTTGGCCTGTTCGCGTGTTGTCCGAATTCTGCGGTAGATGCTATTATCTCCGGCGTTAATATCGGCAATGATACTGATACCGTCGCCACCATGGTTGGGGCGATTTCCGGCGCATTCCATGGCGTGGAGGCTTTTCCCGCCGATTATTTAACGACCTTGGATCGTATGAATCATTTCGATTTGGCAGAACTGGCCAGGCAAATCGCAGGGTAGCGAATTCACCCTGCCGGGGACGGTAAAACGTCCCCTGCTGGCGAAGACGTGAGGTGCGCAGTTTGCAGGTTGATAAAACGAGCTTTACTCCGCTTTATAAGCAACTATTTTTTATCATCTGTCAGCAGATCCAGAACGGGTCTTTGCCTTTGGGCAGCCAGTTGCCGACGCAAAAAGAGATTGCCAGGACCTATAACGTCTCACTGATTGTGGTGAAACAGGCCTGGAGCGAGCTGATTAATGCGGGGATTATTTCGTCGCAGCGCGGGAGCGGTTCGGTAGTCTGCTCCATGCCGGAAGGTGTGAGCTACGGCCATACGTTTCGCGGTATTACCAGCGATCTACAAGACGCCAGCGTGGCGATTGAAAACCGTATTCTGGAGATCGCGCCGCGCCGGGCGCGCGATGCTCAGGCTGATGGTTTAAGCCTGCCTGCACATCATCACTATCTCTATATTTCGCGTATTCGTTGCCTGAATAACCGTCCATTTAACCATGAGAAAATTTATCTCGATCTCAGCTTCTTCCCGGACCTGGAACTCACGGCGCAGGCGCTGGAGCATACGTCGCTCTATTCTTTATTAAACGTCACAAGCGACTCGGCGATAGAAAAAGTTGAGGCGATTTTACCTTCCGCCGACCTGTGTGAAAAATTGCAAATTGCCGCGAATAAACCGCTGTTATCCGTCGCCAGACAGACATTTCAGGCTGGACACGATAGCCCGTTTGAATATTGCCGTTATTATGTGCTGTCTGAATACTTTGGCGAAATTCATTATCACTGATCTATCTGCTCCAATCCTGCGATAACCCCACTATATCTGGCATTTACCTGTCTTACCGTCCATCGTATTCTTGCTGAAAAAATCGACAGGAGACAGGTATGTCGCTCTGGTTGTCCCATCCTCTGTTCCTTCCTTCTATCATCGTTGGCATCACCATTCTGCTCTGGGCGACTTCGCTGCTGCCGGAGTTTATGACCGCGTTGCTGTTTTTTGCCGCCGCGATGATCGCCAAAATCGCGCCGCCGGAGGTTATCTTCGGCGGCTTTGCCTCATCAGCCTTCTGGTTGGTGTTCAGCGGTTTTGTGCTGGGGATCGCTATTCGCAAAACCGGGCTGGCGGACAGGGCGGCCCGCTCGCTCTCGTCACGGCTGACTGATTCCTGGCCGCTGATGGTCGGCAGCGTGGTGCTGCTCAGCTATGCCCTGGCCTTTGTTATGCCTTCAAATATGGGGCGCATTGCGCTGCTGATGCCGATTGTGGCGGCCATGGCGAAACGCGCGGGGATTGAGGATGGTTCGCGCGGTTGGTATGGGCTGGCGCTGGCGGTGGGATTCGGTACTTTCCAACTGTCGGCCACCATTTTGCCAGCTAATGTCCCGAATCTGGTGATGAGCGGCGCGGCGGAAGGTTCATACGGCATCCATCTGAATTATGTACCCTATTTACTTCTGCATACGCCGGTGCTCGGTTGGTTAAAAGGGGCGGTACTGATTGCGCTGATATGCTGGCTGTTTCCCGGTAAACCGCATCCGCCGCGCGACATGACGCCGCTGCCGCCGATGAGCCATGATGAGAAGCGCCTTGCATGGCTGTTAGCGGTGGTACTGACTCTGTGGGTGACGGAGAGCTGGCACGGCGTGGGGCCAGCCTGGACGGGCCTGGCGGCGGCGGTGATAACGCTTCTGCCGCGCGTTGGTTTTATCAACGGCGAAGAGTTTTCCAGCGGCGTGAATATCCGTACCTGTATTTACGTCGCCGGGATCCTTGGGCTGGCGATCACTGTCACTCAGACGGGTATCGGTAGCGTGATGGGAAATGCGCTGCTGCATATTATGCCGCTGGATAAAGAGAGTCCGTTTACCAGCTTCCTCGCATTGACCGGTATTACCAGCGCGCTGAACTTTATTATGACTGCTAACGGCGTTCCGGCGCTGTATACCACCTTCGCGCAGAGCTTCTCCGATGCTACTGGTTTTCCGCTGTTGAGCGTGATTATGATTCAGGTGCTGGGATATTCCACGCCGCTGCTGCCGTATCAGGCGTCACCGATTGTAGTGGCGATGGGGCTGGGGAAAGTACCTGCTCGAGCGGGGATGCTGCTGTGTATTGCGCTGGCGGCGGTGAGCTATTTAATTCTGCTACCGCTGGATTATTTGTGGTATCAAGCGTTGGGAAAACTGTAGCGGGATAAGAAAACCCGGAGGCGGCGCTTAACGCGCCTTGTCCGGGCTACCAGACGATTAACCCCGGTTGCGAAGCGCCGCCGGGGAGGTGCCTGTTAAAAGCTATTACGCGTTTTTAGCCGCTTCTGCTGCTTTAACGATCACTGCGAAAGCGTCTGCTTTCAGAGATGCACCGCCAACCAGCGCGCCGTCGATGTCCGGCTGGGTGAACAGCTCAGCTGCGTTGCCTGCGTTAACGGAACCGCCGTACTGGATGATCACTTGTTCAGCAACTTTCGCATCAGCTTTAGCGATGTGGTCACGGATGAATTTGTGAACCGCCTGAGCCTGAGCTGGGGTCGCAGATTTGCCGGTACCGATAGCCCATACTGGTTCGTAAGCGATAACTACGCCTTCGAATGCGGCTGCGCCCTGAGTTTTCAGAACGGCGTCAATTTGACGTGCGCAAACTTCTTCAGTTTTGCCCGCTTCGTTTTCTGCTTCGGTTTCACCGATGCACAGAACCGGGATCAGACCCTGTTCTTTCAGTACTGCGAATTTCTTAGCGATCAGCTCGTCGGACTCTTTGTGGTAGGTACGACGCTCGGAGTGGCCGATGATGATGTACTGAGCGCCGATGTCTTTCAGCATTTCAGCGCTTGTTTCACCGGTGAATGCGCCGGACAGGTTCAGGTCAACGTTCTGCGCGCCCAGGTGGATGTGGCTGCCCGCAGCGGCTTGTTTAGCCAGGTCGATATACATTTCAGGCGGAGCAATGGCAACTGCACAACCGGTCACGCCAGCCAGTTCGGTACGCAGGTTTGCGACCAGTTCGTTTACCATGTGGCGGCTGCCGTTCAGTTTCCAGTTACCCATCACTAAAGGATGTCGCATTTTTATTCTCCACGCGTCAAAGCGAATTAAGGAATATAGCCGCCCCCGGGGGCAGCATGGTCTGTGAAACAGTATAGAGATTCATCACTGGAAAGGCTTTGCTTTTTGTCATTTATTGTTGCCTTCCAGCGTTTCAGATAGCGCCAGCTTAATCGGTTCAACAGCGAAGGTCAGCCCTTTTTCGCCGTTGTCCGCGACCACATAGCGCACCGCGCCTTCGGTTTCCGTGAAGTAACGTTTACCTTTCCCGGCTGTCAGCAGTTTTTGCAGCTTCTGCTGGCTCTGCGCTGCGCTAAGCGTCGGTACGAAAGCGCGTATAACGGCGCTCATATACTCCTGCGCTTTGGCTTTTGCCGCTTTTTGCTGCGGCCCCTGAATCGGTAGCCAGGTAATCTGCATCGATTTAATTTTGAGCGTTCCGCGCTCAAGTGCAGTAGAAGCGTAAAGATTCTCGTTGATTTTGCTGGCTGCGCGAGTCAGGTTTACCCGATCGCGGTTGGAGGAGATTGCACGGAATTCATTAAGCGGTAGCTTTGGGTTATCGGTATTAAATTTTTCCCGAAACTCGCTGATCGAGATGTCAAAGACCGGCGCACCGGAGAGAACATAGGGAGCCGTAGCGGCGGAATCAGATTCGGCGGACAGCACCTTTTGGCCGACAGATAGCGCTGTCAGCCCAATCAAACACAAGGTTGCCCACTTCTTCATGCCCGTCCTTCCTTTTTTTGCCTGCTGACGATTAAAACGGGAACCGCCACGCTTGTCAAAAAGTCACGCCTTCAGGGTAAACTACGCAGGTGATGATGATAAGGAATAAAATATGACCCTACAGCAGTGGCTGTTCTCAATTAAAGGGCGCATCGGGCGTCGTGATTTCTGGATTTGGATTGCCATCTGGATTATGACCATGAGCGCGCTGTTCACGCTGGCTGGCAGTAATCTTCTCAATTTACAGACTGCGGCTTTTATCCTGGTATGCCTGCTGTGGCCTACGGCGGCGGTCACGATTAAACGTTTACACGATCGTGGTAAATCAGGCCTGTGGGCGCTATTGATGATTCTGGCGTGGATGCTGCTGGCGGGAAACTGGTCGATGCTGCCTGGCGTCTGGCAGTGGGGCGTCGGGCGGTTTATACCGACGCTGATTATCGTTATGATGCTTATTGACCTGGGCGCGTTTGTCGGCACCCAGGGCGCAAATAAGTTTGGTAAAGAGACCCTGGACGTACGCTGGAAAGCAGAGTCCTGATTACCAGTAGTGCTCGGCGGTCATATGGCCCGGTCGGCGGCGCAGATGTTTGCTCATCTGCCGGGTTTCTTTGAGCAACTGCTGGGTATCGCGCACCATCTGTGGGTTACCGCACAGCATGACGTGGCTGCTTTCAGCGCTCATCGGTAGACCAACGGCCTCTTCCAGCGCGCCGGTTTCGATCAGGAACGGAATACGACCTGTCAGCATACCCGGTACGCTTTCCCGGCTGATGACCGACTGGATGCGCAGTTTGCCCGCATAGCGTTGTTCCAACGCCTGCATCTGCGGCAAATAGCTGAGATCGGCGGCATAGCGTGCGGCGTGGACCAGCACCAGATTATTGAAGCGATCCAGATCTTTCCCTTCTTCCAGAATCGACAGGTACGGGCCAATTGCCGTGCCGGTGGCGAGCATCCACAGCGTGTTGCAATCCGGCACTTCTTCCAGTACGAAGAAACCGGCGGCTTCGCTGACAACCTGAACTTCGTCTCCCGGCTTCAGAGCGGCCAGCCGTGGGCTGAGTTTGCCCTCCGGAACCGTCACCAGATAGAATTCAAGATCGGGGTTGCTGGGGGCGTTAACATAGGAATAGGCGCGCTGCACGCGTTCGCCGTCAACATCAAGGCCCAGTTTGGCAAATTGCCCTGCGGTGAACGGATCAACCGGTGCGTGAACGGTGAGGCTAAACAGTGCATCAGTCCAGTTTTGTACTTTTACCACTTTTCCTGTAACCCAGTTTGCCATCGCGTCTCTCCCCTCAATCTCATTAGTTTATCTTCACCGCGACGAGAGAAGATTTCCAGCCCAAAAAGGCCGGAAAGCTCTATTGATCAAATGTTTTACAGGATGTGCAGCTGGATATCCGGGTCTTTACGATCGAGATAATGAATCGACTGAATGCGGCGGATGGTGCGGGATTTTCCGCGGATCAGCAGCGTTTCAGTGGTCGCCATGTTGCCCTTGCGAGTGATGCCGTCCAGCAGGTCGCCTTTGGTGATGCCTGTGGCGGAGAAAACAACGTTGTCGCTGCGCGCCATATCGTCCAGACGCAGTACTTTGCCCGCTTCGATACCCATCGCCTGGCAGCGTTCCAGCTCGTTTTCACCGATGCGGCGGTTCTCTTCGCTGTCGCCCTTAACGTGATGACGTGCCAGTAGGCGGCCGTTCATATCGCCATCCAGCGCGCGAATCACTGCCGCAGAAACAACGCCTTCCGGTGCGCCGCCGATGCCGTACATGACGTCTACTTCGCTGTCCGGCATACAGGTCAGAATGGAGGCCGCGACGTCGCCGTCAGGGATGGCGAACACGCGCACGCCCAGTTTTTGCAGCTCAACAATAACGTCGTCGTGACGAGGCTTAGCTAAGATGGTGACCGTTAATTCATTCAGCGGTTTATTCAGCGCGCGGGCGACGTTATGCAGGTTCTCCGCCAGCGGTAGGTTCAGATCAATAGCGCCTTTCGCGCCCGGACCGACAATCAGCTTTTCCATGTACATATCCGGCGCGTTCAGGAAGCAGCCCTTATCGCCCACCGCCATGACCGCCAGCGCGTTGGCCTGGCCCATGGCCGTCATTCGGGTACCTTCGATGGGGTCTACGGCGATATCTACCGCATCGCCTTTACCGGTACCAACACGTTCACCAATGTACAGCATCGGCGCTTCATCGATTTCACCTTCGCCAATGACAATAGTGCCGTCAATGTTGATCAGGTTGAGCATAATGCGCATGGCGTTGACGGCGGCGCCGTCGGCGGTGTTTTTATCACCACGGCCTAACCACTTATAGCCTGCCAGGGCGGCGGCTTCGGTGACGCGCGAAAATTCGATGGCCAGTTCTCGTTTCATAATCCACTCATCTGAATAAAAATTATGCGCAGCGTGGCGAGATGACGTTCGCGCTACGCGTTGGAATAGCGTTCGGTTTCCGGCATCCAGCGCTCGATAAGCGCAATGGCCTGCTGCGGGTAACGTTCATGAATATGGCGCGCGATGCGCTGAACTTCCGGAATCATGGCTTGGTCGCGCAGTAAATCCGCCACTTTGAATTCAGCGTTGCCGGTCTGGCGGGTGCCGAGCAGCTCGCCGGGACCGCGTATTTCGAGGTCTTTCTGGGCAATAACGAAGCCGTCGTTGCTGTCGCGCAGTACCTGTAATCGTTTCTGAGCGGTTTTCGAGAGTGGCGATTTATAGAGCAGTACGCAATGGGAGGCTACTGCGCCGCGCCCGACGCGCCCCCTGAGCTGGTGTAACTGCGCCAGCCCCAAACGTTCCGGGTTTTCAATGATCATCAGGCTGGAATTGGGCACGTCCACCCCGACTTCGATAACCGTGGTGGCGACCAGAAGATGTAGCTCACCTTGCTTAAATGCGCTCATCACTGCCTGTTTATCGGCGGATTTCATGCGCCCGTGCACCAGGCCGATATTCAGCTCCGGCAGTGCGAGCTTCAGTTCTTCCCAGGTAGCTTCCGCGGCCTGGGCTTCCAGCAGGTCTGACTCTTCAATCAGCGTACAGACCCAGTAGGCCTGACGGCCTTCGTGGGTACAAGCGTTACGCACGCGGTCGATAATATCGCTACGCCGGGTATCGGGGATGGCCACCGTAGTGACCGGCGTACGACCCGGCGGCAGTTCATCGATAACTGAGGTGTCGAGATCGGCATAAGCGGTCATCGCCAGGGTGCGAGGAATGGGGGTGGCGGTCATAATCAGCTGGTGCGGGTGAAAACCCTGCTGCTGGCCTTTCTCCCACAGCGCCAGGCGTTGGTGAACGCCGAAACGGTGTTGTTCGTCGATAATCACCAGCGCGAGGCCGTTAAACTGTACCTGCTCCTGAAAGATAGCGTGGGTACCGACAATCATCTGCACCTGTCCGCTGGCGATAGCTTCCTGCTGTGCCAGACGCGCTTTACCTTTTTGTTTCCCGGCCAGCCAGCCAACCTCAATGCCCAGCGGTTCGAACCAGCTGCGGAAGTTATTGGCGTGCTGTTCAGCCAGCAGCTCGGTGGGTGCCATTAGCGCCACCTGCTTACCGTGGGCGATGGCGCGCAGGGCGGCAAGCGCGGCGACCAGCGTTTTACCGGAACCTACATCCCCCTGCACCAGACGCATCATCGGCACGTCCAGCGCCATATCGCGCTCGATTTCAGCCGTCACGCGTGCCTGCGCGCCGGTAGGCGTAAAGGGCAGTGATGCCAGTAGTTTGTCTTTTAGCGTGTTGTTTGCGCTGAGTGCGAGAGCGTGATAACGCTGGGCTCCCGCTCGCAGCGCCAGCATGCTGAGATTATGCGCCAGCAGCTCTTCCAGAATTAAGCGCTGCTGCGCCGGGTGCTTGCCGCTTTCCAGCTCACTAAGCTGCAGTGAGGGTGGCGGGCGATGCAGCGTGTGCAGTGCCTCCGGCAGGCTCATCATCCCCTGCGCCAGCTCAGGTGGCAGCAGTTCGGTGATGGCGCAGGTCTCAAGCAGTTCGAGCGCCTGATCGGTCAGCTTGCGCAGCGTAGCCTGCTTGATGCCTTCAGTGGTGGGATAAACCGGGGTCAGCGTTTCCTGTAAATCAGGCGTGCTCATATCGCCCTGCACGCGGTATTCCGGATGGATCATCTCCGCGCCGTATTTACCACGTTTCGCCTCGCCGTAAGCCAGCACGCGACGCCCGGTTGTCAGGCTATTTTTCATTGCCGCGCTGAAGTTGAAAAAGCGCATGGTGAGGATGCCGGAGCCGTCGCTAATCTGGCAGGTCATCATCCGACGTCCGCCGAAAGTGATGTTGCAGTTGAGGACTTCGCCTTCAACGGTCGCGTACACGCCGGGTAACAGTTCGCCTATTTGGTACAGGTGGGTGCGGTCTTCGTAACGCAGCGGAAGATGCAGGAGGAGATCCTGCACCGTATGCAGACCGATTTTCGATAGTCGGCTGCTCTGCGCCGCACCAACGCCGGTTAGGGTATTGAGGGGAATGGCATCTAACAGGCGACCTTGCATATATTTTATCCTGCGGCCTGCATCGTGGACCACCATGTGGTATCGGCTTCGACTTCACCCTGCTCGTTGACGTGGGGATAAGGCAGCCCTTTACGTTTCGCGACCCGCGCCAACACCGGATAGCCGCCTTCAAACAGCAGCCGCTGCTGGTCTTCTTCCGGCAGCATGCTGTTTTCACGCAGGTACATACCGGCATTTTGCCGCTGGCGCTGAGCTTCATAGAGAATCAGCGCTGAGGCGACAGAGACATTCAACGATTGCACCATGCCAATCATTGGAATGATGATGTCCTGATCCGCCAGGTCTAATGCTTCCTGAGTAATACCGGTTTTTTCCTGACCCATCAGGATACAGGTGGGGCGGGTGTAGTCGATTTCACGAAAATCAACGGCTTTACTGGAGAGATGCGTTGCCAGGATTTGCATTCCTTGATCTTTCAAATGCGTAACTGCATCGCCAATGGTGCTGTGCGTTTTAACCTGTACCCAGCTGTTGCTACCAGCCGCCGCAGAGGCCATGGTACGCATGCGGCTGCCGGGCCAGATGGCGTGTACTTCATGCACACCAACGGCATCTGCGGTACGAATGACCGCAGAGACGTTATGAGGCTTGTGGACCTGCTCCATGCAGACCGTCAGATCAGGCTGACGCCTGGCGAGCATCTCGCAAATACGCGCATAACGCTGTGGATTCATTACACTTCATCCTTCAAATTATCTCTCTAGTCGCTGCGGATTACTCGGCCCATCCCTGGGCCGCTGCAAACAGCGTTCAAATCTACTCCCGGCAGATTTGTCATTCGCTTGCCGCATTATTCGGCTTGCAGCCTCACCCCTTAGGGGCCAGCGCAAGCGCTGTTCAAAACGCTAAAGCGTTTTGTGATGCAATACGAATGATTTTGTGTCAGAGCTAATTTCGGTTACGGGTGACTTTTATCACATCCGGCATGACGCGAATTTTGCGCATGATATTCGCCAGATGCACACGGTCGCGCGCGGTGAGGCGAATAAAGGCGCTGTAAACGCGGCCATCTTTTTCTTCCGTATTCAGGCTTTGAATATTGGAGGACGCGGTGTTGATCGCGGCCGTCAGGTTAGCCAGCGCACCCTGGTGGTTAAACATATCCACCTTGATTTCGGTGATAAATTCCTGCGCCGTCTCTTTATCCCACTCGACCGCCATAAATTTCTCCGGCTCTTTTTGATAACCGCGAATGTTACGACAGGATTCATGGTGGATAACTAAACCTTTACCAGGGCTGACGTGCGCAATGATCGGGTCGCCGGGAATCGGACGACAGCACTTGGCGAACGTAATCAACACGCCATCTGCGCCTTTAATTGGCAGATGATTATGACCGATAGGTGCTGGCTGTATAGGCACGGCGGTGGTTTCACCCTGCTGCAGGTTTTTGGCTACCACGACGCTCATCGCGTTGCCGAGGCCGATTTCGGCCAGCAGATCGTCAAGCGTCGCCAGCTTCATGCGCTCAAGTTCACGCTGAATGTTCTCTGGCGGAATTTCGGCCAGCTTACGGCTGCCGCCGAGGGCGTGGTTGAGCAGGCGGCGTCCGAGACTTACGGAGTCGTCACGCTTGAGATTCTTCAGTAACTGGCGAATTTTGGCGCGCGCTTTCGAGCTGACAACAAAGTTCAGCCACGCGGCGTTTGGTCGTGCGCCCGGCGCGGTAATAATTTCCACCGTCTGGCCACTGGAGAGCGACTGCGACAGCGGATACGGCTGGCGGTCGACGCGTGCGCCGACGCAGGCATGGCCGATATCGGTATGCACCGCGTAGGCGAAATCCACCGGCGTCGCGCCAGCGGGCAGCTCGACGATGCGCCCTTCCGGGGTGAAAACGTAAATCTCATCCGGGAACAGATCGGATTTCACGCTCTCAATGAATTCAAATGAACTACCAGCGCTCTGCTGGAGCTCCAGCAGGCTCTGCATCCAGCGCTGGGCGCGGATTTGCGCCGTGGTACTGCTTTCGCCGCCGTGCTCTTTATAAGCCCAGTGCGCCGCAACCCCCATCTCCGCCATCTGGTCCATGTCTTCGGTACGAATTTGTACCTCAACCGGGACGCCGTGCGGGCCGATCATCGAGGTGTGCAAAGATTGATAGCCGTTCGCCTTCGGAATGGCAATGTAGTCTTTGACGCGACCCGGGCGCGGCTTATAAAGGCTGTGCATCTGGCCAAGCACGCGGTAGCAGGTATCAGAATCATGAACAATCACGCGAAAGGCGTAGATATCCATAATCGAGTGAAAACGCTGCTCTTTAAGCACCATTTTGCAGTAGATAGAGTACAAATGCTTTTCGCGACCGCTAACGCGACAGGGGATCCCTGCTTCCTGCAAACGCCCTTCGATTTCGGAGAGGATCTTTTGAATCATCTCTTTACGGTTGCCGCGCGCCGCTTTTACGACCTCTTTAATGACGCGATAGCGGTTAGGATACAACGCTTCAAAGCCCAGCTCTTCAAGCTCGGTTTTGATGTGATGAATACCTAAACGGTGCGCCAGAGGGCTGTAGATTTCCAGCGTTTCGCGGGCGATGCGGCGGCGTTTGTCCGGGCGCAATGAGCCCAGTGTGCGCATGTTATGGGTACGGTCAGCAAGCTTGATGAGGATGACGCGGATATCCTGCACCATCGCCATAATCATTTTGCGAAAGTTTTCGGCCTGAGCCTCTTTCTTATCGCGAAACTTAAGTTTATCAAGCTTTGACACCCCCTCTACCAGCTCAGCAACGCTTTTACCAAAAAGCTGTTCCATGTCCTGGTAGGTGGCAGGGGTATCTTCTATCACGTCGTGCAGTAGGGCGGCCATCAGCGTTTCGTGGTCGAGTTTCATCTCGGCCAGGATACAGGCTACCGCTACCGGGTGCGTGATGTAGGGTTCACCGCTTGAACGTGTTTGGCCCTCGTGAGCGTCACGTGCAACGAGATAAGCCTGCCGAAGACGTTTAATTTGCTCTTCGGGCAGGTAGTTTTGAATCAACTGATTCAGGCTTTCAAACAGATACAAGGGCGACCCGCTGTGTGATTAACGACGACCTTCAGCAATAGCGGTAACGGCTTGTAATTCAGCGGCTTCCTGCTCTTGCTGTTCCTGGCGCTCACGAACGTCGAGGATCTTGTTGTTGATCAGACCTTCTTCGATTTCGCGCAGTGCGATAACGGTAGTTTTATCGTTTTCTTCCGGTACCAGCGGATCCTTTCCGCCTACCTGCATCTGACGAGCGCGACGCGCGGCGACCAGTACCAGGTCAAAACGGTTACCAATTTTCTCTACAGCGTCCTGAACAGTTACGCGTGCCATACTTAAAATGCTCCACAGGTGAAGAAATGACTGGGCATGATACTGAATGTGGGTTCAGTCTGCCAACAGTTTGGTGATTAAAGCGCCATGTCGCTGCTTTTGGCGGCTCATGCGCAGACGTTCGGCGCGAATAATGATTTTCAAATCGCTTAAGGCGGTATCAAAATCATCATTCACAATAAGGTAATCATATTCCGCGTAATGGCTCATTTCTGCAACTGCCTGCGCCATACGTTTCGCGATAACCTCTTCGCTGTCCTGACCGCGGCCACGCAGGCGACGATCAAGCTCATCTTTTGACGGCGGCAGAATAAAAATGCTGCGCGCGCCGGGCATTCTGTTGCGGATTTGCTGCGCGCCCTGCCAGTCGATATCGAGGAAGACGTCGACGCCGGTCGCCAGTACCTGCTCGATAGTTTCGCGCGAGGTGCCGTAATAGTTGCCAAAGACTTCTGCATGTTCAAGAAAAGCGTCTCTGCCAATCATCGTTCTGAATTCATCGTGATCCACAAAGAAATAGTGTTCACCGTGCACTTCACCCGGGCGCGGAGCGCGTGTGGTATGCGAAACAGAAACCTGAGAGTCGTACAACGGTTGGGTTTTTAATAAAGCCTGAATCAGGCTGGATTTACCCGCGCCGCTAGGGGCGGAAACAATATAAAGCGTGCCTTGAGCCATGAGTGTCTTTTGTATGTTGTGGTCGAAATAAAGCTTACATACGAGCCTATTATACACGCCGCCGCCGCGTGACGCAGTCTCTGTCACACTTTTTGCGCTGTTTCTTTCATTTTGCTTGCTGTTTCCCTGATTTCTCTGAGCGTTGCAGAAATAACGTAGAAAACCTGGATGCCTGCTCGCAGGGTTAAAAATCCCTTATCGCTGACGAAAATAAACCTGCGGCACAATGCGCTGCGAGAAAACAGGAGGGCATCGCCATGCATAAGGGAATTTGGGTGCTGGTGTTATGGATGTTGGTGGGATACGGGCAGGCAGCCTGCCCAACGTGGTCACAGACCAGGGCTGAACAGGAAATTAAACGTCTCAGTCAGCAGATGAACGAGTGGAAAAACGCTTACTGGCATCAAGGTAAGAGCGTAGTCAGCGATGAGGTCTACGACCAGCTTGCGGCGCGACTGTCCTACTGGCAACGCTGTTTTGTCAGTGACCCCCCCGCTCACGATGAACTTCCGCCATTAAAGGGCAATGCCCGGCATCCGGTTGCTCACACTGGCGTGCGTAAACTGGCGGATGAAGCCAGCGTTGCCCGCTGGATGCGTGGCAAAACCGACCTCTGGGTGCAGCCAAAAGTGGATGGCGTAGCGGTTACGCTGGTCTATCGGCAAGGGCGTTTGACGCAGGCAATCAGTCGGGGAAACGGATTGGCGGGAGAGGACTGGACGGCCAGGGTATTACAGATCCCTTCCATACCTAAGGTGGTTGGTACTGAACTTGCTAACAGCGTGTTACAGGGCGAGCTGTTCCTGCATAACGCGGGGCATGTGCAAAAGCAGATGGGTGGTATGAACGCGCGGGCAAAAGTCGCGGGCATGATGATGAGACAGGACGTTGCGGCCGAGCTTGATAAGTTGGGTGTGTTTATCTGGGCATGGCCTGATGGCCCGGCAGATATGAATCAGCGCCAGGCGTTGTTGCGCCAGAGCGGCTTTCTTCATAGCGCACTTTTTTCGCATTCTGTTGCTAATGCGCAGCAGGTTGGGCAGTGGCGTCAACGTTGGTTCACTTCACCGCTGCCTTTTGCTACTGATGGTGTTGTGGTGCGCCAGGGGCAAGAGTCAGCCGGGCGTTTCTGGGTGCCGGGGCAGGCTGATTGGGTGATTGCGTGGAAATATCCGCCCACGTCACGGGTTATGGAGGTTCGCGGTATCAGCTTTAGCATCGGGCGCAGCGGTAAAATCGCCGTGGTAGCGCAGCTCACGCCGCAGCACCTGGATGATAAGCGCGTGCAGCGGGTGAGCGTCGGCTCGGTATCCCGTTGGCAAAATCTTGATATCGGCATTGGCGATCAGCTGCAAATCAGCCTCGCCGGGCAGGGTATACCGCGTATCGATTCGGTGGTCTGGCGTACCGCTCAGCGTAATAAACCCCAGCCCCCTCCATCTCGTTTCAATGCATTAAGCTGTTTTTTCGCCACCCCTGAGTGCGCAGAGCAGTTTCTCTCACGACTAGTCTGGCTCTCATCCCGATCGATCCTTGATATTGACGGCGCTGGAGAGACATTGTGGCGCACTGTACACGATGCCCGACGCATGGATAATCTCTTTTCATGGCTGGCGTTTACACCAGAGCAACTGCAAACAATTCCGGGAATATCTGCACTGCGCGGGCAGCAGTTGTGGCACCAGTTTAATCTGGCGCGTGAGCAGCCCTTTTTGCGCTGGATACAGGCTATGGGGATACCCATCCCAAAAACAGCGTTTTCAGAGATGGCGAAGGACGACTGGCAGCAGTTACAGGATCGAAACGAAGAACAGTGGCGACGTTTACCTGGAATTGGGGCAGAAAGGGCGCGGCAGCTAGTGGCTTTTTTACATAACCCGGATGTTGCCTCGCTGGCGAAGTGGCTCAGCGGGCAACGAATTGCGGGGTTCTGAAAGAATTAATGTGCGCTATGGTTGTAATGAAAGACCGGGAGGCCCAGCTTCCAGCGCAGTGCCAGCATGCGGGCGGTAAAGCCGAACAGCAGGGTGGAAATAACCACCACATCGTGGCTGCTGACGTAGTGCTGTAGGGCAATATAAAGAACGGCGGCGGCGAACGAGACCCCAGCGTACAGCTCTTTCTGAAACACCAGTGGGATGCGCTTGCAGAACATATCGCGCAGTACGCCGCCGAAGACGCCGGTTATCACTGCGGCAATGGAGGCGATCACCGGGCCTTCGCCCATATCCAGTGCGATCTGAGCGCCGATGATTGAGAACACCACCAGGCCCAGGGCATCCAGTACCAAAAACAGGCGGCGCAGATGCGGCATGACCGGTGCGGCGATGGTAGTCAGGACCGCGGCGACGGCGACAATAATGACGTATTCAGGATGTTGCACCCAGCCCAGCGGGTAGTGGCCAAGCAGAATGTCGCGCACCGAACCGCCGCCCAGGGCCGTCGCGGTTGCGATGATAATAACGCCGAACGTATCCATACGGCGGCGCCCTGCAGCCAGTGCACCGGTCATCGCTTCCGCCGTAATACCAATTAAATAAAGAATATGAAGCAGCATAGTTCCCCCACAATGATGGCGAAAGGTTAGTGATTTGTGCGGAAGATCACGATTGAGATTTTCTAAAGTGAATGAGTCTGGCCAGGAAAAAGTAATGCGTATGTTGTTTTTATTGCCTTTTAAATAGGGTTTGTTGGTTATTTTTAAAATTCTATAGATTAGAAAAAATAATGATTAAGGCGTTATTCTGTATCTATATTGTATACGCTATGAATACCTAATATTTAACTCTCGACCTTTATGCTTTTATTTTCCTTATTCAAGGCATGAGAAAATGACCACAGTCGCTGACAATAAAAATTATCTGACCCGCCTGATTGCCGTTGTTTTAACGGGAGTGCTGGCCGGCCTATCAGGTATGGTTCTGGCGATGATTTTACATGCGATTCAACACCTGGCTTTTGGCTATAGCCTTGAACGGATCGTCGGATCGGAGTCATTTTTACAGGGTGTAACGGCTTCGCCCTGGCCTCGTCGTATCACGGCAATAGTGGCAGGTGGTGCGATAGCAGGATTCGGCTGGTGGCTGCTTGCGCGCTATGGTCAGAAGCGGATTTCTATCGCGGCGGCTGTGGCTAAACCTTCTGTGCCAATGCCTACCGGGACGACGACTCTCCATGCACTGTTGCAGATAGTCACCGTTGCGCTGGGATCTCCCCTGGGACGCGAGGTAGCTCCGCGGGAAATGGGGGCGCTGGGGGCCGGTATAGTGGCGCGTAAAATGGGGCTTTATGAGGATGAAACCCGAACGCTGATTGCCTGTGGTGCCGGAGCGGGCCTGGCGGCAGTGTATAACGTTCCTCTGGCGGGCGCGTTGTTTAGCCTTGAAGTGATGCTGCTGTCGTTTAGCTGGGAAAAAACGCTGGCGGCTATCATCACGTCGGCTATTGCTGCATGGACGGCAACATTGGGGCTGGGTGATGAATCGCAATACCATTTTACTTCCGGCGTGCTTCCGCATTCATTTCTCTGGTGGGCGATTATCGCGGGGCCCATTCTTGGTACCGGGGCCTGGCTTTTTCGCAAAGCAACCAGCACCGCTCGCTCGCACGTTCGAACGAACTGGCAGATGCCGGTTTTCTGCCTGCTGGCATTTTCCCTGCTTGCCGTCCTGAGTCTCCATTTCCCCCAGCTTCCGGGAAATGGCAAAGGGCCTATGCAGCTGACTCTCAGCGATGAGTTGGGTTTCCCTGGGGCGGCGATACTGTTGGTGTTAAAAATGGTCGTCATCCTGGCGGTGCTGCGCGGAGGCGCGGAGGGCGGGCTACTGACGCCGGGGCTGGCGGTAGGCGGTCTGAGCAGCCTGCTGCTATGCATGCTCTGGCAGCAGATATTTCCCGGAGGGGATTACAGCAGTTTTGCTCTTGTCGGCGCAGCGGCATTTCTTGCCGCATCTATGCAGATGCCGCTAACGGCGGTAGTACTGGTGATGGAGTTTACCCATATGGGTCACAGCTATCTGGCTCCCATGCTGCTGTGCGCGGCGGGGGCATTTTTAACCTGTCGGGTGTTGGATAAAAAGTATTTCTTCTGAGATGTGCTGAAAATAAAAAAGGGCCGGAGTGTTGGCCCTTAATGTTGGTAGAACCCGATGTTACTCGATGTTCTGGATCTGCTCGCGCATTTGCTCAATCAGTACTTTCAACTCGATTGCAGATTTCGTCACTTCAGCATTAATGGATTTAGACGCCAGCGTGTTTGATTCGCGGTTAAACTCCTGCATCATAAAGTCGAGACGGCGGCCGACTGCTTCTTTCTTCTTCAGGATGTTCCACGTCTCTTTGACGTGTGCTTCCAGGCGATCCAGCTCTTCGGCGACGTCAATGCGCTGCGCCATGAGCACCAGCTCCTGCTCCAGACGGTTGTTTTCCAGCTGCACTTCCGCGTCTTCCAGCTTAGAGACCAGACGCTCACGCTGCCATTGCAAGATTTCCGGCATATGGGCGCGCACTTTGGTCACTTCGGCGGTCACGCCATCAAGCCGCTGTTCGATAAGCGCCTTCAGTGCCTGACCTTCGGTTTCGCGAGCGACGATAAAGTCATCCAGCGCGCCATTCAGCGCGTTCAGAATTTCAGCGGCAATGGCGTCCAGATCCTGCTCATGAGCAGACATAACGCCAGGCCAGCGCAGGATGTCGACCGGGTTGATTTCGCCTTCGTCGCTCTGCATTTTTACCCAGTTGGCGGCGTTAACTAGCTGCTTTGCCAGTTTTTCGTTGAGAATCAACTCGCCCTGGGCGCTCGGATCCTGCTCAAAACGCAGGGTACATTCGACTTTACCGCGGGTCAGACGGGAGCGAATACGCTCGCGTACAACAGGCTCCAGGCTACGAAACTGCTCCGGCAGACGGAAATAGGTTTCCAGATATCGTTGGTTTACCGAGCGCAGTTCCCACGCGGCGCTACCCCATTCACCCTTGATTTCACGCCGGGCGTAGGCGGTCATACTGCGGATCATAGACGTTCCTGTTTTTAAAGGAGAGTGGTGGGGATTATAGCTTTCGAGGCCTTATCAGGATAGGAATAAGCACGCATTATCCGTATAATGCGCAGCCACATTCGTTTCAAGCCGGAGAGAACCTCATGCGTCCAGCAGATCGTAGCGCTAACCAAGTGCGCCCAGTAAGCTTTACCCGTAATTATACGAAACACGCAGAAGGCTCCGTGCTGGTCGAATTCGGTGACACCAAAGTATTGTGTACCGCTTCTATCGATGAAGGTGTTCCGCGCTTTCTGAAAGGCCAGGGTCAGGGTTGGATCACCGCAGAATATGGCATGCTGCCACGTGCGACCCATACCCGTAACGCGCGTGAAGCTGCGAAAGGTAAGCAGGGCGGGCGTACAATGGAAATCCAGCGCCTGATCGCGCGTGCGCTGCGTGCTGCGGTTGACCTGAAAGCGCTGGGTGAATTCACTATTACGCTGGACTGCGACGTGCTGCAGGCCGACGGTGGAACCCGCACCGCCTCTATCACCGGAGCCTGCGTTGCGCTGGCCGATGCGCTGAACAAATTGGTTGCAGCCGGTAAGCTGAAAACCAACCCGATGAAAGGTATGGTGGCGGCGGTCTCCGTCGGTATCGTCAAAGGCGAAGCGCTTTGCGATCTGGAATATGTCGAAGATTCCGCGGCGGAAACAGATATGAACGTAGTGATGACCGAAGACGGTCGTATCATTGAGGTGCAGGGCACGGCGGAAGGCGAACCGTTCACCCACGAAGAGCTCCTCACCCTCCTGGCGTTGGCCCGAGGGGGTATCGAATCCATTGTGACGGCGCAGAAAGCGGCGTTAGAAAACTAGTTTTTAAGGCGACTGAAAAGTCGCCTTTTTTATATCTGTAGAAAAGTATGATGAGGAGCGAATCCATGAAGCCGTATCAGCGCCAGTTTATTGAGTTTGCGCTTAGCAAGCAGGTCCTTAAGTTTGGCGAATTTACGCTGAAATCCGGGCGTAAGAGCCCCTATTTCTTCAACGCCGGCCTGTTTAATACCGGGCGCGATCTGGCATTGTTAGGCCGTTTTTACGCCGAAGCGCTGGTGGATTCCGGGATTGATTTTGATCTGTTGTTTGGCCCTGCGTACAAAGGTATTCCAATCGCCACCACCACGGCGGTCGCGCTGGCGGAACACCATGACCGCGATCTGCCTTACTGCTTTAACCGTAAAGAGGCGAAGACTCACGGCGAAGGCGGCAACCTGGTGGGAAGCGCTCTACAGGGCCGCGTGATGCTGGTGGATGACGTCATCACCGCAGGTACTGCGATTCGTGAATCAATGGAAATTATTCAGGCCAACGGCGCGAAGTTAGCCGGTGTACTGATTTCTCTGGATCGCCAGGAGCGCGGACGCGGCGAAATCTCCGCGATTCAGGAAGTCGAGCGTGATTACGGCTGCAAAGTGATTTCTATTGTGACCCTGAAAGATCTGATCAGCTATCTGGAAGAGAAGCCGGAAATGGCTGAACATCTGGCGTCGGTTCGCGCCTATCGCGAAGCGTACGGGGTATAAGAATCGACCCGGCAGGTCAATACCTGCCGGGTAGGTTTCAAACCAGTTTTGCCCCTTGTGCATTGACGTAGAGCGAGTAAATCGAGGTGCTGGAGGCCATAAACAGGCGATTGCGCTGCTCGCCGCCGAAGCACAGGTTAGCGCATCGTTCCGGCAACTGAACGATGCCGATGTTTTTCCCTTGAGGATTAAAGACGCGCACGCCATCAAGCTCCTCGCTGCCCGTCCCCCAACCGCACCACAGATTACCGTCCATATCGCAGGCGATACCGTCGGCGGTGCCGTTACCGCAGTCAATATGTACTCTTTTATTTTTCAACTCGTTATCAATCACGTCCCACGCGAGTATTAACCGATTTGGCGTCGCGCGGCTCTCCACGACGTACAGCGTTTTCTCATCGGCGGAGAAACAGAGTCCGTTTGGCCCTTTCACATCGCCCAGCATGACGCTCAGCTTACGGCTTTCCGGATCCAGCCGATAAACGTTCTGCGGCAGTTGCGGCGTGGCTTTATGTCCTTCGTAGAACCCGCTGATGCCGAAAGGCGGATCGGTAAACCAGATACTGCCGTCTGACTTCACGACGATATCGTTTGGTGAGTTCAGCGGCTTGCCGTCAAAACTATCCGCCAGTACGGTAATGGTGCCATCGTATTCGGTGCGGGTAATGCGTCGGGTATCATGTTCGCAGCTAATCAGTCGCCCCTGCCGGTCGCGGGTATGGCCGTTAGCGTAGTTTGCCGGATGACGGAACACGCTAGTTTCACCAGTAGCTTCATCCCAGCGCATGATGGCGTTGTTGGGGATATCGCTCCAGAGCAACATGCGCGTATCGCCAAACCACACAGGCCCTTCCGCCCAGCGAAAACCGGTTGCAATCTGCTCGACTTTTGCGCTGGCAAGCATATAGCGGCGAAAGCTATCATCCACTGCCACAATACGTGGATCGGGATAACGTGCAGATGGTGCCCAGGCCGCGAAACTTTTTTGGCTTACCAGTAATGATGCGGTTGCCAGACCTCCCAGTTTGAGCAATTCCCGCCGTGATGTCGCCATCAGCCTTCTCCTTATCCGATAAAAAGAAACGATTTACGGATGTTAGGAGAGAGTGCGGATTGAAAACATCTGGCAATTCAACGAATTGTCCTGGGCTTTATGACAGAAAAATCAAAAAGGAGATGCAGCCATTGTGGCTGCATATAAGGTGCGGATTACTGCAGCTGGGCGGCGACCAGCGGCCAGCGAGCGTCAAAATCATCGGTCGGACGATATTTAAACTCACTGCGCACAAAGCGCGACAGCATCCCTTCACAGAATGCCAGCAGCTGTCCAGCCAGCAGGGCTTCATCGACGGTGTAGCCTTCGCCCTCGCGCATTTTCTTTTCACGCAACACCTGGCGTAGCTGTACTTCAATGCGCTCAAACAGTTGATTGATTCGATCCTGCAATCTGTCCTGTTCAAACATCAGCGCATGGCCGGTCAGAATTCTCGTCAGCCCAGGATTACGCTCGCCAAACCCAAGAATCAACAGTACGATCAGGCGCAGGCGCGCTGAAGTATCTTTTTCATCTTTTAAAATCAAATTGATGCGCGTAATCAGGCTGTCTTCGATAAACTCGATCAGGCTGTCAAACATGCGGGTTTTGCTGGGAAAATGTCGGTACAGAGCCGCTTCGGATACGCCAACGGACGCCGCCAGTTTCGCTGTGGTAATGCGCTGACTCCCATCGCTGGATTCAAGCATCAACGCCAGAGACTGAAGTATTTCTTCGCGACGATTCCTTTTCGCAGTTTGTTTTTCTGCCATGTTTTAAAATACCCCTGAAAAAAGCACTTGCCAGGCAGGCATCCGCAAAGCGACCGCAAGCTGCTGCCTGCGGCGATGTTATTGCATTATTACGCTTTGGAATGCAGGTTACACTTTATCCTTCGGGCTGCCCTGCTGTTGGCGGCATCCCGAGTGATTGGGTGTATCGCTGGGCTTATTTACGCCCGGAGTGACCGAAGCCACCTTCGCCACGATCGGTGGCGTCAAAATCTTCCACCAGGTTAAATTCCGCCTGCACGACAGGCACAAACACCATTTGAGCGATACGCTCGCCGGGTTCAATAGTGAAGCTCTGCTGGCCACGGTTCCAGACGGAAACCATCAGCTGGCCCTGGTAGTCAGAATCAATCAGGCCCACCAGGTTGCCCAAAACAACGCCATGCTTATGACCCAGCCCGGAGCGCGGCAGAATCACCGCTGCCAGAGACGAGTCGGCAATGTGAATCGCCAGGCCAGTTGGCACAAGCGTGGTAGCGCCAGGCGCCAGTTCTACGGCGTCATCGAGACAGGCTCGCAGGTCAAGTCCGGCGGAACCGGAGGTGGCATAAGTTGGTAGTGGAAACTGCTGACCAACACGCGGGTCCAGAATCTTAACGTCGATTTTTTTCATCATAACGGGTCACGATCTCGTCGAGTAATAATTGGCCCAGGAGTTCCTTGCGCTCAAGTGGTAAGCGCTTATCTCCCTCTTGCCAGAAAAGGTGTAATGCATTGCTATCGCTGTTAAATCCCTGATTTGGCTGTGAAACATCATTAGCGCAAATCAGATCGAGATTTTTACGGGCGCGTTTTTGCCGTGCGTATTCTTCCACATTATTCGTTTCGGCGGCAAATCCAACGACGTAGGGGCGGTCGGCCTTAAGCGCCGCGACCCCAGCGACAATATCCGGATTTTTAACCATTTTCAGGGTTAATTCATCACCTTGTTTTTTGATTTTTTCTTCGGCGATGGCGACCGCACGGTAGTCAGCAACTGCCGCACAGCCAATAAAAATATGCTGCTGAGAAGCGCTATTTTGCACGGCGGCTTCCATTTCCAGCGCTGTGGTGACATCAATCCTCTGCACAAACGGCGGCGTTGGCAGAGAAACCGGGCCGCTAACCAGCGTCACGTTCGCCCCGCGACGCGCGGCAGCGGCGGCAATCGCGAAGCCCATCTTACCAGAGCTGTGGTTGGTGATATAACGCACTGGATCCAACGGCTCGCGGGTTGGGCCCGCGGTAATCATGATGTTGAGATGTTGCAAATCTTTGACAGGAGAGAAATGCTGCGCGGCCATATCAACAATAGTCAGCGGATCCAGCATTCTCCCTGGGCCGATATCGCCACAGGCCTGGCTGCCGCTATCCGGGCCCCAAACCAGCAGACCGCGTGAGGAGATAACGTCAAGATTATGCTGGGTGGCGGCGGCGCGATACATCTGCTGATTCATTGCGGGCACGACGGCGACTGGCGACGGCGTGGCGAGGCAAATTGTGGAAACGAGGTCGTTAGCCATTCCTGCCGCAATACGTGCAATTAAATCGGCGGTAGCGGGGGCGAGAATCACCAGGTCTGCCCATTTTCCCAGCTCAATATGGCCCATTGCCGCTTCTGCGGCCGGGTCAAGCAGGCTGTCGGAGACCGGATAACCGGATACCGCCTGTAGACTCAGTGGCGTAATGAAGGCTTTGGCGGCTTCCGTCATGGCGACGCGGACATCCGCTCCACGGTCACGCAGGCGGCGCACCAGTTCCGGCGTTTTATAGGCAGCAATACCGCCGCTCACGCCAAGAACGATCTTTTTACCAGCCAGACTTATCATGATTTTTTCCTGTTGCGGTACACCAGAATTCGCGCATCTTATCACAATCCGATCGTCATCGTGTGTCTGGCAGAGATCCACTTTGCGAGCCGCTACGCACGGATAAAATTTGCCGATCAGCAGCGCTGGAAGGCTGTGCCAGGATAGCGTACACAGGAAAGGAGAAGCCGCCATGGATATACAGGAACCCCTGATGCCGAGGGAAAAAATGCAGTGCTACGGTATCGAAGCTTTGTCGGATATTGAGCTGCTGGCGCTGTTTTTACGCACCGGCACGCGCACGCAGGATGTCATAACGTTTTCCCGGGATTTGCTGCAGCGCTTTGGCTCGCTATACGGTCTGCTATCGGCGGAAAAAGAGCAGTTTGATGGGGTTGAGGGGATTGGCCCGGCGACATATGCGCAATTGAAGGGGATTGCTGAGCTGGCGCGGCGCTATTTTTGTATGCGGATAACTGAAGAGCCCTCTCTGGTTACGCCATCGATGACGCGGGAATTTCTGCAAAGCCAGCTGGCTGACGAAGAACGTGAGATCTTTATGGTGATCTTTTTAGATAATCAGAACCGGGTATTGAAACATAGCCGACTTTTTTCTGGTACTCTTAGCCACGTTGAGGTGCATCCGCGAGAAATCGTACGCGAAGCCATCAAAGTGAACGCCGCCGCGGTGATCCTGGCTCATAATCATCCATCCGGTAGCCCTGAGCCGAGTAAGGCCGACAGGTTGATTACCGAAAGAGTGATAAAATGTTGCCGATTCATGGATATACGCGTGCTTGATCACCTTGTTATCGGCCGCGGAGCGTACGTATCTTTTGCTGAGCGCGGCTGGATTTAGCCCCGATCATGCGATCCATCGGGATCTTTGTCTGTTCGGGACTTGAGCACATCGCCGAGTCAGCGTATACTACGCCACCTTTGAGAATCTCGGGTTTGGCATTTGGGCCTGGCAATCGAGAGTTCGCGTGTACACGAAATCATTCAAGTTGTATTGAGGCGGCAAGGGAGTGAATCCCCTGAGCTTACATAGGTAAGTGACTGGGGTGAGCGAGCGCAGCCAACAAAGAGACAGCTTGAAGGATAAAGTGTATAGAACTATGCGATGACCGGGCTGTGAAGCCTGACGAGGCGCCAATACCCCATACGAAGCTCGAGCTAATTTGATTTTTGGAGAATAGACATGTCCCGAGTCTGCCAAGTTACTGGCAAGCGTCCGGTGACCGGTAACAACCGTTCCCACGCACTGAACGCGACTAAACGCCGTTTCCTGCCTAACCTGCACTCTCACCGTTTCTGGGTTGAGAGCGAGAAGCGTTTTGTCACCCTGCGTGTATCTGCTAAAGGTATGCGTGTTATTGATAAGAAAGGCATTGATACAGTTCTGTCCGAACTGCGTGCCCGTGGCGAAAAGTACTAAGTACTTAGAGGAATTAAATCATGGCTAAAGGTATTCGTGAGAAAATCAAGCTGGTTTCTTCTGCTGGTACTGGTCACTTCTATACCACTACGAAGAACAAACGTACTAAACCGGAAAAACTGGAACTGAAAAAATTCGATCCAGTTGTCCGTCAGCACGTTTTATACAAAGAAGCTAAAATCAAATAATTTTAGCTTCCTTGTAAAGAAGAACCCCGCCCTGGCGGGGTTTTTTGTTTCCGTTTTATATTATTTCCCCTCTTCAAAATTTATCACTCAACTCTTCTTCTCGTCGTTAATCATTAACCATATGAATGAAATGGTTTTTCTTGTCTTGCCGGGATGGGATGTTTATTCTTCCGGTACAGAAAACCACCGACAGGGATTGTTATGACGTCATTCATTCCAGATGTTTCATTTATTGATAACAGTGAACAGCGAACCCCCTTAATTCTTGTTCTCGATTGTTCCGGCAGCATGGAGGGCATGCCAATTGCCCAGCTAAATCAGGGGCTCAAGCTGCTGGAAAGCGAACTTAAAAATGATGTTATCGCCGCGAAACGTGTTCGCCTGCTGGTGATTAAATACGGCGGTTACGATGAGTGCCAACTGCATGGTGACTGGTGCGATGCGATGGACTTTACCGCCCCTGTTCTTGAAGCGAGTGGTCTGACGCCAACCGGGCAGGCCGTCAGCCTGGCTCTGGGCGAAATCGAAGCTGAAAAGCAGCGTCTGAAAGCGGCTGGCGTACCCTATACCCGGCCCTGGCTGTTTTTGATGTCGGATGGTGCGCCAACGGATAACTGGCAGGTGGCGGCTCAGGAGTGCTGCGAGGCGCAGGCGGCAAATAAAGTTGCCGTATTTCCGATTAGCGTTGGCGACGAGGCCTCTGAATCAATGGGCCATTTCAGCCGTAGCGGGATTAATGGCGTGAAGCAGCTGAAGGGGCTGCAGTTCCGTGAACTGTTCCTCTGGCTAAGCGCCAGCATGCAGGTGGTGTCGCAGTCAACGCCGGGCGGAAAAGCACAGCTGCCGCCGACTGACAGCTGGTCAGAAATTTCGGTCTGACGCGATGAACTGGCGCGTTTATGCTTCGTCGGTTATCGGCAGCAGCCACCGACAAAATAACCGTCCTTGTCAGGATGCCTTTTGCTATCGCAATTTGGGCGATCGATTTGTTGCTGTCGTTTGTGATGGCGCAGGCTCAGCCGCTTATAGCGAACAGGGGGCGGCTTTGGTTGCCCGGTCGCTGTGTGAGCGCCTGGCGCGATTGACAGTTGTGCCTGATGAAGAGCAAGTCGTGGCGCTGATAGCGGATGTCCGAGAGGCTGTTCTGCTACAAGCCAAAGAGCAGCAGCTTGTCGCGGGTGATTTTGCCTGTACCGTTCTGGCTGCATGGCTGGGCGAAACGCAGTCGCTGGTCCTGCATATCGGTGATGGCGTTGCAGCGCTCACTATCAACGATGAGCAGCACTTCTCTTTACCTGAAAACGGTGAATACGCCAACCAAACCTGGTTCCTCACCAGCCCTGACTGGCGTGAACATTTACGCATCAATCAGTTTGCTGGCAGAGCCATGCAGCTGGTGATGATGTCCGATGGTGTGCAGCCGTTTGCGCTAAACCGCAGCTGTGATGCGCTGTTTTCCCCCTTTATGGACCCTGTCGTAAGCTATTTGCAGCAGGTTTCAGAGGAGAAGGGGAGCGAAGCGATACGCGCCACGCTTGATGACCCTCGCACCTGGGCGATAACCGGTGATGACAAGACGCTTCTGGTAGCTCTGCGTAATGAAGCATAAAAAAATCCCTGGTTGTTATAACGAGCAGCACCGCGCGGTACGTTTGGGGAAACTCATCAAGAGCGGTGGTGCTGGCAGCGTCTACTTCCTGGTCGACGACCCTTCCCGTGTTGCGAAAATTTACCATCCCAATACTGATGCCAGCTATTATCAGCGCAAGCTCCGCGCCATGCTTGCGCAGCGCCCGAAGATCCCCACACCTGCCGACGGTGAGACAATTGTCCAGTTGGCGTGGCCCGACTATTTGCTCTTTGACGAGCGCAAGCGCGTTATCGGCTTTGTTATGCCGGTCCTTGATACCCAGCGCACTATTGAGCTGGAGTATATTTTGCAGTCGCGGCAAGCGAAGGCGCAGAATCTGCCGGAGGGGATCGGCGCAAAAGTAAGTCTGGCCTGCAACCTCGCTACCCTGGTCTCTGCGCTGCATGCGCGACAGCACCGCGTTATCGACATGAAGCCGGTTAACCTGCGCTTCTATCGCGACAGCCTGTATATCGCGCTGCTGGACTGCGATGGTTTTAGCATTCAGGGTGAGGGCGAGCGTTTCCCTGCCGGGCAGTTCACGCCGGATTACCTGGCACCGGAGTTCCAGCGCATCGGGCAGGTACCTGATGAGCAGGAAGAGGCGCAGGACCGTTTTTCTCTGGCGGTGATTATTTTTCAACTGCTCAACCACGGTATTCATCCCTATAGCGGTCGCTCGCAAACAGCGAAGGTGCCTGATGATTTACCCGGTCGTATCGCCGCCAACTGTTATGCCTACGGTATCAATGCGGCAAAAAATATTACCCCGGTACCGGCCAGTACCCACCATCTGCTGCCGACAGAACTGCGTAAGCTGTTCGATCGCGCTTTTAGCGGCTCACCTGCCCGACGCCCTTGCGCCGATGAATGGGCACAGGTATTGCGTCCTTATGCGCTACGCAGTACGCAAAAAATTGTTCTCTGTAGTAAGAAACATCAGCATTTCGCTGGGATGCCATGCCTGGTCTGCGCCCGTGAAAAACAGGTTGTAGAAGGCGTAAAGCAGGCGAAGCAGCATAAGCAAACGCAAACTGTTCGCCAGCGTCCTGCGCCCATCAAGCGCCAGCCTCGCGTTGCGCCAGCCGTTGCGGTACCTCGTCAGCCAACCGTGCCTGGGCCGTTAACGCTGCTGTGGCGCAATATGCGCAGTAAAGTTCCTGCATTTGTTTGGCATGGCGCGCTGGCCCTGATTAGCACGCTGGTGATGGCCATATTAGCGCGTAATTTTACCCAACTGAGCGGTCCCTGGCATGCCTGGTACGATAACGCGGCGTTAATCCTGATTTTTGTCTGGATAGCCGTGATGGGGCTGCTGGCGATTCTTCGGAGTAAACCATAAATGATTACGCCGAAGTTAAAACACCTGTTGGTCATCTTGTCTTTGATTGCGCTTTTTGTTGCGCCGAATATGGTGCTTTTTCTCTGGTCTGCGCCTTTCATGCTGGTGGATAAGCTTTCGTTTTTACCGGCGGCGCTGAATGCTCCCCAGCGTTTATTGCTCTACGGCCTGTGGCTGGGGGGCGCGCTCTACTTTTTCGCCCTGATGTGGGTGGCGATTACCCGCCGCAATAAAGGCTATCTGGCAGCCGCCGTGGCGCAGATTGTTTTTGTCATCGGTGTCACGTTGTTCAATGTGCCCATAGGCGAGCAAAATCAGCGGCGCTGGCAGAGTATGAATCAGCTGGAATTACCCGCCTGGCAGGATTTTTTATATGACCGTCATGCCCGTTTTAACCATATAACCCAGCCGTTTAATCAGCACAATATTATCGAGCTATTCCTCGCGCAGAAAAAACCGCTGACGGAGCTGCCGCTGGGCTGGAATGAAGAAGATGCCGCCGCCGCTGATGCGCTCTGGCAGCAGGCATTGGGCTATCGCGAGCAGGAAGCGAAAGCCCTCACGAAGATGGATGATTACCTGAGCTGGATGCCAGACCGTGGCGATCTGACGCTGGCAACGGCCATCCTGACGCTGACAACGGATGAGAATAAAGCGCAGGCGGAAAGAGTATTTCGCCAGGCAATCGCTATTGAGCCGGAAAACCCTGACGCCTGGCTGGGCTGGGCATTAGCACTGATCCAGTCTCGTGATGATGAGCGGGTGCGAAATTCGCAGTTTCAGCCGCTCACGCAAAGCATTACTAGCGGATTATTGATGGCGGAGGGCCTGAAGGAGAGCCCGCGCCAGCCAGCGCTACAACAGCGGTTAGAGGCGTATATTGCGCAAATGCCGCCCGAAGATCGGCAAATCCTGCAAATTCTGCGGGCCAGAATGCAGACGCGCTCATGCGATTCACCGCTGGCAGAGAATGAAAATAGGGAGGCCGACAAGGTCTTACCCCTGGCGCATTCGATCGTGTTTAAACAAGGCCCCGTGCGTAGCGTCAGTCCGGTTAACGAGCGCTTTCCCGGACATGTGAGCATTGAGGCCGAAAGATATGGAATCACGAAAGAGACGGTGTCTCCGATGCTCTATCCGGCGATAAATAAATTTATCAAGTCGGCGACGGCGGTGCTTTCGGTGGATACCGAGGTAAGCGGCGATCTATTAAACGTGGTGGTCGAATGCAGTAGTGGCGTTCCGGAGTTTGACAAAGCGGCGTTGCATTATGCGCAGCAGTGGCGTTTTCACTCTAACCCGCAGGGAAAGCGCTTGCTGGTGCCGGTGACATTTGTCAGCGATCGTCTGCCTCCTGAGGAGCACTATCGGGAGATGGAATCACGGGCGGCGCGTATCGCCCGGCTGGCGGCCCGGCATAATAAAGCCGGGATGGAAACTGCCGCGCAAGAGATGGTCGCTCAGTTCACCCGGATGAAAGCGCTCTTTCCACAGAAGAAACTCAGCGCGGAAGAGGCGCGAAATCTACAGCTTGTCTACTTCAAAAAGCGGGATAAAAGTCCCAAAGGCAGAATGGAAGGCTTTACTGAAATGACGGAAGCGATGGAAAAGCTGGTCGATACGCATCCGTACTATGCGCCGTTGTTGAAGGATCTGGCGCTGAGAAAGAGCTTTGCTTCCTTTGACGAGAACCGGGCAACGTGGGCGCAGCTGTTGGCGCTGGCTCCGGAGGATCCGCAGGTGTGGATGGCCTGGGGCAGCCTGTGGGCCGAGCGCGATCCGGAACTGTATATCGGCGCGATGATCTACTCTCTGCTGCTACAACCGCTTGCTGAGGATACTGAGCAGAAAATCGCGAATATCAAAACCAAGCTGCTGATGCGGGTTGGCATGGGTGAGCATAGTGCGATTCTTTCGGCAAAAGTTTACGCGAATTATGCCGATATTCTCGGGGAAAGAGCGAAAGGTGAAGATACCGCAAAAGCCGGGAAAATCTTACCTGCGAGCAAAAAACTGGACCGTCATGAAAAGGTCGTTCCTTTTGACCCACCGGTGAGTATGACGGTTGATATCGACCAGAATGAGGTGTTAAACGCGCCTTTCTTCAACGTTAAGTGGAAGACGCCGCAGACGCAGGGTGATAAACGGGCTGAGCTTACCGTTGATATTGATAAAAGCGGCGTTCCGACGCTGGTGCTGGTGAGCAAAAGCAGCGAAGTGGAAGATGATGATGCGCGGGCGGTCGATATGCTGTGGCGCTGGAAATTTAAACCACAGCCCGATGGTAGACAGATAACCGTTGGTGTGAATTTTCAGCACTAACCGCGTCGTTGCCCTCTGAACGAGGTAAAATAGGAACGCCTGCTGTTTTCATATGAGAAAAATATGCCTGAATTACCTGAAGTAGAAACCAGCCGCCGCGGTATTGAGCCGCATCTGGTTGGGGCGACCATCCTGCACGCCGTGGTGCGTAACGGACGCCTGCGCTGGCCGGTTTCCGAAGAGATCTATCGCCTGAGCGACGTTCCGGTTCTCAGCGTGCGTCGCCGCGCTAAATATCTGCTGCTGGAGCTGCCCGACGGCTGGATTATCATCCACCTGGGCATGTCAGGAAGCCTGCGCATTCTGAGCGAAGAGCTGCCCGCAGAGAAACACGATCACGTTGATCTGATCATGAGCAACGGTAAGGTTCTGCGCTATACCGATCCGCGACGCTTTGGCGCCTGGCTGTGGACCAAAGAGCTGGAAGGCCATCCGGTGTTAGCGCATCTTGGACCGGAGCCGCTAAGCGATGATTTCAATGCTGACTATCTCCAGCAGAGGTGCGCGAAGAAGAAAACTGCGATTAAGCCCTGGCTGATGGATAACAAGTTGGTGGTGGGGGTCGGTAATATCTACGCCAGCGAATCGCTGTTCTCGGCGGGGATCCACCCCGACAGGCTCGCTTCATCGCTTTCACGCGACGAGTGCGAGCAATTGGTAAAGGTGATTAAGCTGGTGCTGTTGCGCTCCATCGAGCAGGGCGGTACCACGCTAAAAGATTTCCTGCAAAGCGACGGTAAGCCGGGCTATTTTGCCCAGGAATTACAGGTTTATGGCCGCAAAGGTGAACCCTGCCGTATCTGCGGAACGCCAATTATCGGCAGCAAACATGCGCAGCGGGCGACGTTTTATTGCCGCCAGTGCCAGAAGTAAAGTACGGTAGTTGCGCTTGGTCCGGTAGCCCGGACAGGCGCGTTAAGCGCCGCCTCCGGGAAGACAGCCCTACAGCTTCTTCAGCAGCGCCTGATGTACGTTAGCTGGTAGGAAGTGGGAGACATCCCCCTGGTGGCGCGCGACCTCTTTCACCAGCGAAGAGGAGATAAACGACCACTCTTTGCACGGCATCAGAAACACGCTCTCCAGCGTTGGCATCAGGTGGCGGTTCATGTGCGCCAGCTGCATCTCATATTCGAAATCCGCCACCGCCCGCAGGCCGCGAATCAAAATATTCGCCTGCTGTGCGCGAGCAAAATTGGCCATTAAATCGCTAAAGCCAATCACTTCAACGTTAACCAGATGCGCGGTTGCCTGGGTGGCCAGCGCGATGCGCTCATCGAGAGTAAACATCGGCTTTTTGCTCGGGCTGGCGGCGATAGCCAGCAGCACCTTATCAAACATACTGGCCGCACGGGTGACGATATCGATATGACCGTTAGTAATAGGGTCGAAGGTGCCCGGATAGATCGCTTTTGTGCTCATAATTACACTTTCTCCGAGTAGCCGCGGCTTAGCGCCCACAGCTCGGTGTATTTATTAAACGTATATTGCGCGTTGACCACCGCCAGTAGCCAACCTTGTTTTCCATCCAGAACGCCGCCGCGTAGCAGCAGCGTTTTCACGAAGGCACCCAGCGTATGGCCGAAGATACCGGTCAGCGAGGTCTTCTTACCTTTCTGGTGGCGCTCCTGGGCCCAGGCGGCGGCATAGGCCAGTTGCTTTTGCTGAAAGCCGGAAAAGTCACGGCAGGTCAGATGCAACAGATCGCCCGAGAGTTCGACAACCTGCGCGCCTTTGCTGTCGACAGACTCATGCACCAGATTATCGTTATAGCGGTAATGGTCACGTTCGTACAGGCGCATTACGCGGTCCGGATACCAGCCGCTATGGCGCATAAAGCGGCCAAGAAAATAGTTACGCCGGGCGATGCTGTAGATAGCTCCGCTTTTTGGCGCGGTCAGCACGCTGCGGATGGATTGCTCAAGCTCTGGGGTGACGCGCTCGTCGGTATCGATCATCAGCACGTAGTCGCCGGTGGCGTAGCTCTGGGCGCGCTGGCGCTGAATGCCATAACCCTGCCAGTCGCGATTGATATGAACCTGAGCTCCGAGGCTGCGGGCTAATTCAACGGTGTTATCACTGCTGCCGGAATCCAGCAAAATTACCTCATCGGCCCAGCTTACTGATGCCAGACAATCAGGCAGCAGATCCGCCGCATTTTTGGCGATCATTACGACCGAGAGTCGAGGCGACATTAGTGGCTCCGCTGCGGCAGATAGGGTTGCAGTAACTGTAGCAGACGGGAGAGCGCGCCCTGATTTTGATGCAGCACTTCCACCGCGTGGCGACCGTACCACAGGCGATAATCTTCGTCGGTCAGCAGGTTAGACACCTGGGTTACCAGCGAGCTGGCATCGGTCACAGTAATCAGACCGTCGTCCTGCTGCAGTTTGGCGCAGATATCTTTGAAGTTGAAGGTGTGCGGGCCCATCAACACTGGAATCGCATGGGCGGCAGGCTCCAGCGGGTTATGACCGCCGCGCTCCACCAGGCTACCGCCGACAAATGCGAGGTCGGCAATGCCGTACAGCAGCATCAGCTCTCCCATGGTATCGCCAATCACCACCTGGGTGCTGCTTGACGGGATTTCGCCAGTGCTGCGCAGGGTGTAGCTCATTCCTGCTTTCTGCACCATTTCGCGGGCGTCGCTAAAACGTTCCGGATGGCGAGGGACGAGGATCAGCAGCAGATTGGGGAACGTCTCCAGCAGCTTTTTATGTGCCTGGAGAACAATTTGTTCTTCGCCGTCGTGGGTGCTGGTGGCAATCCAGACCTGACGATGCGGTGCCCACTGGCGGCGCAGGGTGATGGCGCGAGCGGCCAGCTCAGGCGTGACCGAGATATCAAACTTCAGGCTGCCGGTGACTGCCAGTTGATTACGTTTCAGACCAAGGGCGATAAAGCGGTTAGCATCTTCTTCGTTCTGCGCGGCGATAAGTGTGATACGGCTCAGCAGCCGACGCATAAATTTGCCCAGCTTGGCATAGCCCTTCGCCGAGCGCTCGGACAGGCGGGCGTTGGCAATGACCAGCGGGATTTTACGCTTATGCAGCGTGGCGATCATATTCGGCCACAGCTCGGTTTCCATGACGATAACCAGCTTCGGCTGGACGGTATTGAAAAAGCGATTCATCGCGCCGGGCAGATCGTAAGGCAGGTAGACGTGATGCACGTCTTTACCAAAGGCGGACATTGCGCGTTCAGAGCCAGTTGGCGTCATGGTAGTGACGGTGATCGGCAGAGAGGGATAACGATGACGTAACGCACGCACCAACGGGATGGCCGCCAGGGTTTCGCCGACGGAAACGGAATGCAGCAGAATACCATTAGGTTCTACCTTGTTCTGACAGAAGCCGTAACGTTCCGCCCAGCGTTTACGATAGGCAGGGGCCTTACGGCTGCGTAACAGCAGTCGCAGCCACACCAGCGGCTGAATAAGGTAGAGTAGGGCGGTATAAAGCAATTCCAAGCGATTTATCCGTATTAATGTTTTTGCGGGCAAATTCTAAGCATTTAACCCGCGTAAAGCTATCTCTTTGGCGGAAACTAAGGGATTCAGTATTACGCCGCGTCGCGATAGCGCTTGATGCGCAGATAGCGGCGTCCAAGACGCCAGCGTAGGCGGAACGTGCGGGCGTTTTTCCAGATCAGGTTCCAGATACCGCGGTCAAAGAACTCTTTAATGATAATATGCTTTTTTGACTCATCTTTCATGCTATCGAAAGTATGGATAATCCCTAGCCCTTCTTTGGCTATCTGCCAACGGCAGGCGGAAATATCGCGAACCTTGTCCGGATAGCGCTGGTTGATGGCGTCCAGCATCTCCAGAATCTTCATATAGTGGCGCGCCGAACGCATCAGCGTATCGTCGTTGTCCGGCTTGTGCGACACCGATTCAGAGTGAATATAGTAGTCGTAGAACTGCTCGCTGGTGTACTGCACGCGTTCTGCCGCCAGCAGCACTTCCGTGGTCCAGGGAATATCCTGATGGCGCAGGCCGGGCTCAAAGTGGAAGTTGTGACTGGCGATAAACTCGCGACGATAGATGTTCAACCAGGTGACATGCAGGAACTTACGAGAATCCAACGCCTGCTTTAACCACACGTGGCCGGGCAGAACGCCGGTAGACTGCAGCCGATCCAGTGGAAAAATGGGGTGAATATCTTTTTTGCTCTCGTAGACGTAGCGGCCGTTGCAGGTGGCGACGTCAAGATTGCCCTTTTCCGCCATCTCCAGCAGGGTGCGGAACATGCCCGGGTAGAGCTTATCGTCGATATCCGGGAAGGTCAGATATTTACCGGTAGCCACGGCGAGGCCGGTATTACGCGCCACCGAAACCCCCTGATTTTCCTGCTCCAGCACAATCACGTTTTGCAGGCGGTCTTTCCACTGGTCGATGACCGCAAGGCTACCGTCCGTCGACCCGTCGTTCACCAGGATCAGTTCATAGCTTTCCAGCTGCTGTTGCTCAAGGCACTCAAAGAATTGCGCAAGGAATTTTTCGCCGTTATAGACGGCGGCCACGATGCTCAGTAAAGGCGTTTGACTCATAAATCATTCGATCCTGGTTGAATAACGGCGTCAGGCGCTACGTAGCTGACGGTACTGCTGACAAATTGTCGCCACGCTGAATTTTTCCAGCATTAGGGCGTCGATGGCAGGCGGGCTATGGTAAATGCTTTGCATCGTCTGAGCCAGCGCTGGGCTGTTTAGCTCTGACAGGCCGCGCGATAGCTCGCCGATCAGAATTTCAGTGACACCGCCCGGGCAGCGGGTGCTGGCGACCGGCGTATCCAGCAGCAGCGCTTCAACCACCACGTTGCCAAAACCTTCGCTATCGGAGCTCAGGACCAGCATCCGCGCGCCTTTAATCCACGGCAGCGGGTTTTTCTGGAAGCCTTTAAACAGGACGCGATCGCTAACCTGTAGTTGCAGCGCCAGCTGGCGCAGGCGCTGCTCCTGCTCCGGTTTACCCTGTCCCAGCAGCACCAGCGGCGCATCTATACCGCTTTGCGCATAGGCCTCAATCAGGCGGTCGTGGCGTTTGCCGGGGTGGAAACGGCCCACATGAATAATATAGTCGCCATCGGGTCGCTGGCTGGGTTCTTCAGCTGCGGCACGCAACGCGGCGATATCAAACGGGTTATAAATGGTTTGCAGTTGTGCCGGACGAATAGCGAACTGTTCGACCAGATCCTTGCCGACCGCATCGGAAACGGTCACGACGTTGCGCCCCTGATAAACGCGCTTGATCTTCTGCTGCTTCATCCAGCGGTCAAAACCGGTGCGATGGCCGAGATAGGAAGTGGAGAACACGCCGTGCAGGCAGAACCAAACGTTACGCCCGTTCAGCAGGCGGCTGCGGGAGACGATGCGGTCAGTTTTATGCAGATTCGACAGCACCAGATCGAAACGACCGTGCTGTTCTGCTTTATCGATCGCCGCATCAAGCTGGCGCGCGCGCCGGGACAGCTCGGTGAGTTTGCGCCACGGTTTGCGGCAGCGGTCGGCGATCACCTGATAGTCCAGCCCTTCCGGCAGCGGGTAATCGCAGACGTCGCGCAGGGAAAAAAGCGACACCTGCTCTCCCTCTTTAAGAAACTGTTCCGCCAGCGTCAGCACCACTTTTTCCGCGCCGCCGCCGGGCAGGCCGTCGATAACAAACAGTATGCGCATCGTTATTTCACCAGATCCTGATAGAGGGAGAGCAGCTGCGCCGATAGTCGTTCGCTGGTGCAGGCCATGATGCGCTCGCGGGCACGTTCGCCTTGCGTAGAACCTAAGGCACGGGCGGGCAGAGCGATAACGGATTCCTGCAGGGCCGGGATATCCAGCGCGTCGCAAACGTAGCCGTTGCTGCCCTGCACGATAAACTCTGCGCCGCCGCAGCCGGTAGTCGTAATGACCGGTAGACCGCAGGCCATCGCCTCAAGAATCACGTTGGGGAACGGATCGTAGAGCGTTGGCAACAGCAGACCATCGGCCATCTGATAGAACGGCAGGGTTTCTGACTGCATGCCAAAAAAGCGCACCCGCTCCTCGCAGTTCAGGGTTTTCGCTAGCTGCTGATAGCGGCCCTGCTCTTTATCTTTGCCAACCACTAACAGATACCGATCGGTCGGGGCGATGGCGCGAATTGCCGCTTCCAGCCCCTTACGCTCAAAGCCGGAGCCGACGTAGATCAGGCAGGTCGCCTGCAGCGGTAGATGCCATTTGGCGCGCAGCGCAACAAAGGCTTCTTCCGTTGGCGGCAGAAAACGCTGGTTATCAATAGCGTTATAGATAACGTGGATTTTTTCCGCCGGCAGGCCGAAGTCTTCAATAATCTCTTGTTTAATCATCTCCGCGTTGCAGATGACGCCGCGCAGGTGAGAGTCCTGATACATTTCGCGCTCGGCCTGCATCACATAGCGATGGTAGCGGTCAGCAAACAGCAAGCGGCTTTTCCAGCCGGGCAGAATGCGCGAGCGTTGCTGTAGCCAGCGGCGGTGTACGCCGTCTCCAGCGCGGTACAGATCGCAACCGGGGATGCGCTCATGGCTTTGCACCAGGGCGAAAGACTCGCGCTGCCACAGCTGGCGTGCGGCTTCGGCAAAACCGCGCTCGCGGCTGATGCGTCCCCACTTGCGTGGGTTGCAGATGTGAATGTTCCACTCGGGCTTCACCGGCCCCTGCCACTCGCGGGTGATGACGTTCAGTTCAAGATCGCTGTCGTCGAGGGCTTCCAGCGCGCGGGAGACAAAGCGCTCCGCGCCGCCGTCCGGGCGATACTTCTGGCGTACCAGAGCCAGCCTGAATTTACTCATGCCAGTACCTTTTTCGCCGCCGCGATAACCGCGTCGGTGGGAATTAAATCGAGATAACGTTCGTCCGTGCCGGTGTCGATATCGTCAGGATCGGGAATAGGGCCAAAATCACCCGCCCAGATAACTTCGCCCTGCGCCTGCCACGGACGCCAGAAGGTGAGCTTGGAGGGGCCGAACAGCGCGACCAGCGGCGTGTTCAGTGCGGCAGCCATGTGCATCGGCACCGAGTCCACGCCGATAAACAGGCGGGCGTGGTCGATGACTGACGCCAGCTGGCGCAGGGTTAGCTGCCCGGCGAGTGAATGCAGGCGGGCATTGGGGCAGCCTGCCATAATGGTTTTTATCATCTGTTTCTCTTTGGCGTCAGGCCCGGAGGTCAGTACCACCGCGTAGCCCGCTTCAGAGAGGGCGTTAATCAGGGCACTCATGCGTTCTTCGCGCCAGCATTTAAAGAACCAACGGGAGGTTGGCTGAATAACAATATAGTTGTCCTGAAACCCTTCCGGCAGCCGCGCGCGACTGCCGGCCCAGTCCTGCTCGCTGTAACCCATTTTCGCTGGCGCATTATCAACATTTAGCCCAAGCGGTGCCAGAATCGACAGATTCTGCTGTACCGTGTGCAGCTGGTTATGCTGTGCGGTTGAGGCAAGAGCGGTATGGCAAAAACGCCAGGCCGGATGACGGCGTTTCGGGAAGTCAAAGCCGATGCGGGTTGCTGCGCCGGTTAATTTAGTGATGATCGCGCTCGGCCACTGATCGGCAAGATTGAGCACCATATCGTAGCGCTGCTGGCGGAGCGTGCGAATCAGCTGCCACTCCATCTTCAATTGATGACCGGTTCCCTGCTTTTTCCAGCGCCGATCAATACCATAAATGTGGTTGATATCGGCATTCGCCGCGAGCATATCCCGAGTCTCTTCATAAAGCAGAACATCCACGTGCGCGGCGGGATATTGCTGTTTTAGCGCGTGAATAAGCGGGGTTATCAATAACATGTCGCCATGATGGCGAAGCTTGATAACCAAGATTCGCGCCGGGTTTACGCGGCCGGAAGTGCGGGTTTCAGGCGTCATACTCTGTTCTTCATCCAGGATAAGGGTTCCGATTCTAGGGGATCAGATAGATTGAGAGAAGCGTTGTCTTGCTCTACCATGACCCGATACGTATGGCCTGAGGACGTTTTCGTGCACAAACCCGCATTTCTCATCACGATTGATACAGAGGGCGATAACCTCTGGCAAAAACATGACAGCATCACCACCGAGAATGCGCGCTATTTACCGCGTTTTCAGCAGCTTTGCGAAAAGTATGGTTTCAAACCGGTTTATTTGACCAACTATGAAATGGCCATCGACCCGGTTTATATCGAATTTGCCAAAGATGTGATTGCCCGGGGAACCGCAGAAGTTGGCATGCATCTGCACGCCTGGAACAGCCCGCCGACTGAGCCGCTTACCGATGACGACTGGCGGCATAAACCGTATCTGATTGAGTACAGCGATGCGGCGATGCGAGAAAAAGTCGACTATATGACTCGTCTGCTGGAAGATACCTTCCAGACCAAAATGGTTAGCCATCGCGCCGGGCGCTGGGCTTTTGATGAGCGCTATGCGCGTCTGCTGGTGGAGTATGGCTATCTGGTTGATTGCTCGGTCACCCCTCGGGTGAACTGGAAAACGGCCAAAGGCGCGCCGCAGGGCGACGGTGGTACCGATTATCGCAACTTCCCGCAGCACGCCTACTTCCTCGATGAGAACGATATTCGCCGTGAAGGGCAGTCGCCGCTGCTGGAAGTGCCGATGAGCATTCAGTACAAGCATTCTGCGTGGATGAACAGTCTGAAGCAGGGTTACGATCGCCTGCGAGGCAAGGTGCGTTCACCGTCCGTTCACTGGCTGCGTCCGATGGGCGGCAACGTCGAAACGATGAAAAAAGTCGTGGAACAGACGTTGACTCAGGGTAATGACTACGTCGAATATATGCTCCACTCTTCTGAGTACATGCCTGGCGGCAGCCCAACGTTTAAAAACGAGCAGGATATCGAGCGCTTATACGCCGATCTGGAGGCTTTTTTCAGCTGGCTGGCGCCGCAGGTGAAGGGAATGACGTTGGCGGAGTATTACCAACAGAAACACACACAGCGATAAGAGACTATAACCAGGTACCGTATGCGTATCGTTAAGCAGTTTACGCGGAAGAAAAATGCATTCTTCCGCGAAATTAAATTTCGTTTAATTAACTATCGTTACAGAAATAAAAGCGCGCGCCAGCCTTTTAATCCCGAGTATATCCGGCATGTTTTATTATTGCGCCTGGACGATAAGGTCGGGAATATGGTGGTTACAACCGGCTGTGCAAGGCTGCTGGCCGACCAGGGCTATCAGGTTTCCGTGCTCACGGGGCCAATCTGTAAACGCATGCTTGCGGGCGCAGATTTTCTGGAGCAGGTCTATTTATATCAACCCCGCATGTCGCTAAATGAATTGCGCGCGTCAGGGTTTGACGCGGTTGTCGATTTTGATGATGTTAAAACCTATGAGCGTTTTAAATTACTCGCCGATTTACGCCTCGACTGCGTCATTGGTTTTAATAAAGAAGAATATAAACTTTACGATCATTCGATCTCTTTTTTCGATAGTAGCCGCCATATTTCTGCCCGCTATAAAGAAGTGGTCCGGTTATTTGGCGTAGCCAGTGAGCATTACCATTATCATCTTCCCGGTGACGCTGGTGAGCAGGAAAAAGTTAAATGCTTGTTCGCTCAGGAGCAGGATAGCGAACTGCGTATCGCGATAAACCCGTTCACCGCCTCAACCGATAAAGACTTTTGTCGTCACCAGGTTACTGCTGTAATTGAACGACTACATGCGCTGCCTTATAAAGTGAGTGTGGTGATGGTGGGGCACAGCGAAAAAATTCGTCAGCTAAAACTGGATTCGGCGCTGTATCTGCCTGATAGCAATATTAATTCGGCGGTAGAGGTTATTCGTTGCTGCGATTTGGTCATTACGGCGGATACCGCCGTCGTGCATATTGCCAGGGCGTTCGACAAGCCGATGGTCGCGGTTTACAACAAGCGCAAACTAAAAGACACCGGCCTGCCGGGATATATCATCTGGGCCCCGGGCTATGACAAAGCTGAACAAGTTGTCTGTGAAGAGACAAATGTTGCTGATATGACGGTTGATGCCGTCTGGCCCGTCATCAAGGCGCAGGTGGATAGCCTTATTGCCTCTCGCAAGCAGGTATAAAAAAGGCCCGCGTCAGGGCCCTGGAGACTGATGACAAACCTGTTGTAGATACGGTGCGCGCATTTCTGTCAGGTGGCGGCTTACGCCTTACCTGACCTACCAAAACATCAATATCATCATGTTATATACCTCCGTAGGCCCGGTAAGGCGCGAGCCGCCACCGGGCAATGACGGAAGAGTGCAGAGTGCCGCATTCAGTGTTTCGTCTTCAGGCGACTGCTTAGCGCAATGCCTAAGGGTAGCCAAAACAGCGGCCAGGTTTCCCGAGGGTTGCTGATGATAAACATCCCCTGCGAAGCCATAAAAATCAGCGCATAGATAAAAATCGCCAGTCCGTAGCGGCCATCCTGCTGTTTGCGCCATGCCTGCCATAGCCCTCCGGTAATCACCGCCAACAGCAGTGCCAGGCCAATGATGCCGCCTTTCAGCAGGGCGCCAAGATAGACGCTGTGGGTGGTGGTGATATGTTCGCCGCTGTAGTTGGTAAAGTTCAGCTCGTAGTCAAAACCTCGCCCCAGCCACGGCTGGCTGGCCACTTCCTCGATCGTATGATGCCAGATGCTGATGCGCAAACCGCTTTGCGTCCCCAGCTCCTCAAAGCGCGCCAGCAGCAGGTCCCCGGTGGGGGTGAAGAAGAAAAGCAGTCCCAGAATCATCGCTAACGCGGCGACAATCAAGATATTACGGCGGGTAAAGACGTGCAGATGCAGGGTGCAAACAAACGCCACCAGTAGGGCGATAATCGGGCCGCGGCTTTGGGTCAGAAATAGCATCACCAGCATGATAGCCATCGGCACATACAGAAGGTGGCTGCCTTTTTCTTTCAGCAGCATGGCGCAAATAAGAACTCCAATACCGCAATAACCCGCCAGGTCGATAACGTTGGTCGGGCCGGGATTATCCGGCGAAACCAGTCGCTCCTTGAGGACCAGGGTGAAGTCGATAACCATCGTCCAGATAGACAGCACCGTGATCCCGGCCACGATGCTCAGCAGCGTCAGATGCCGGGTGCGAGGATGGCCAAGTAGCGTCGTCAGCAGCAGAAGATAGAAAATGGTATAGGTGCCGTGGGTCAGAGGGGAATCGATATGCTGCGGCGTCTGGCCCCAAATATTGCTCAGCGCATAGTACACGCAGAATACGACCAGCAGACCATAGACCGGCCACTGCTGGCGCAGGCTCTCCGCTAATGCCCGGCGGTTGTCTGTGTTCAGTTGTGAAAGCAAAAACAGCAAAATAGATAAGTGAAGAAGATTGTTTGCCCGGGTTGATACGCAAAAAATAGCGCTAAAAAACAGAAACAAAGGAAAGAAAATGGTGTAACCCTGTCTGGCGTAACTACTGATTTTTAAAGTACTCATCAAATGAAACCTTTTCGAAAATCGTTTCCGGAACCGCGCTTTCTAAGGAGAAGTTAACGACCCGAATATGGTTTTGTTGCAGCACGTTGGCAGCGTGCGAAAAAGACGGCATGACCAGGTCATCCACCTTATTTGCCAGCCAGGAGGGGAGTTTATCCTGTTCCGTTTCGTAGAATCGCGGCTGGTTGAAATTGCTCATATCCAGCCCGGTTATCAGAATGGTTTTAAATCCCAGCCACATCAGGATTTGTAGCGCCCAGTAGACCACGGTTCCAGCATCAAAAATCCCGTGACGGATATCGGTGCTAAAGCAAATATCCTGCCGCTGTGGGTGAAAGCGCAGAGCATCGATATGTCGCCAGGCTTGCTGTATCGCGCTTTTGGCGACTTTGGGCCGGTAGATTTTATAACAGGCGTCTTCAATTAATGCCAAACGACAGCGAAGCTCTGAGCCATGGCGGTCGAGGATTTTGGCAATACCGTGCATGGTGGTGAAGAGGATGAGATCGGGTTGGCTAATCACCGAACGAATAACGTCCGGTTTTTTGTCGTAAAACTCCATATCCACGATGGTATAGAGAGAAAATTTAATCTTATCAGAAAGATGCCAGGCACCATTTACCCCCATCACCGGAATGCTGTTCGGCAGCAGAGAAAAATCGATGCTTCGGGTCGAGGGACCCGTCGCCGTCAGCAGCACTTCACCCTGTGCGCTATCTTTTAGCTCGCTCAGGTTAACCAGCGGAACCGTTTTTCCCTTATATTCGAGTGTGCGAATTTCACCGCTCGCCGCGCGGGTGATGTGGGTAAACGGCCAGAGATTTTCGTTATGGCGAAAGGCTCGTCGATGCGTGTAGCGATAGATCTGCTTAAACAATGAACCCATTAAGCCAGTTCCTGAGATTTCAACAATTGCAGAATCCGGGTGGCGCCAATATCCCCCGTGCAGTTGCCGCTTTCGGGACGTACAACGTACTGATTCTTACCGTAGCCGCCAATCAGCCCCGGATCGGTCGGGCCGTATAGCGTGAAATTTGGTTTATCGAGCGCGGCGGTTAAATGGCTCAGACCGGTGTCGACGGAAACCACCCCGCGCGCGCCTGCCAGCACCTGGGCTACCTGCTCCAGGCTCATGCGCGGCAACACGTCGACAAAATCATGCCCTTGCGCCAGGCGTCTGGCCCGCGCCTCTTCATGCGGCGCGCCCCACGGCAGCTTAACGTGCAGGCCGCTGTCGGCCAGCAGGGCGATAAGCGCCCGCCAGTTCTCTTCCGGCCAGTGCTTATCATCACGGGTGGTGGCATGCAGGAACACCAGATACGGCGCGACAGAGCCGTCATCCTGGCGCAAAAAATGGCGAGCGATGGCGTAGTCGCCCTGAGTTTTTGGCTTTGCGTAGCCGAGGCTTTTGGCAAACAGTTCGCGGGTGCGCTCAACGGCGTGTTGCTGTTTAGCGATATGGTGGCGACGGTTATAGAACAGGCTCGCCAGCGGTTCGCGGGCGGTCTTCCAGTCCATGCCGTGCTTAACGCCACGGGCCAGCCGGGTCACCAGCGCAGCGCTTTTCACCAGCCCTTGGGCGTCTATGATAGCGTCGTACTTTTGCGCCTGTACCGCTTCGCGAAATGCCTTGCGCTCGGCTTTTATCGGCGCCGAAAACCACGCTTTACGCCAGCGGCGAATCGCGACCGGAATCACTCGATCAACGGTTTCATGCCAGGAAGGGATCTGCGCGAACCCTTCCTCAACGACCCAGTCGAAACGAATGCCGGGAAAGGCCTGCGCGGCGTCGGTTAGTGCGGGCAGCGTGTGCAGTACGTCGCCCATGGACGAGGTTTTTACGATCAATACCCGCATCCGCTACGCTTCCTCTGTTTCCAGTTTTTCCGTCAACAGCGCGTTTAGTTCTTCCAGTACGCGCTGTGGGGTAATGTCGATCAAGCTTTGGTGATAACCTTCGGCGGCATCGCCTTTACGCACTTTGTGGTAGCCGCTAATCAGGCGGATAACGCGCGCTTTATGCGACAACGGCGGGGTGAAATCCGGGCTGCTCGGGCCGTAAAGCGCGACCAGCGGACGGTCCAGCGCGGCGGCGACGTGCATCAGGCCGGAGTCGTTGCTGACCACCGCTTTACAGGCGGCGATCAGAATGACGGCCTGCTCAAGCTGGGTCTCCCCGGCCAGGTTGCGACACCATGCCTGCTGCTCCGTGCTCAGCGTGGCGATGATCTCTTTGCCCGCTTCGTTATCTTTAGCAGAACCGAACAGGGCGATTTGATAACCGTCGTCGATCAGCTGTTTCGCCAGCTCAGCGTAGTGGTAGTGTGGCCAGCGTTTGGCCGGGCCAAATTCCGCGCCGGGGCAGAAACCGATAATCGGGCGGTCAGATGAGAGGTTGAACGCGTTACAAGTCTGCGATTTCTCACCTTCAGTCACCTGTAACTGCGGCCACAGCAGCGGCTGCGGCAAGTCTTTCGCGCAGCGCATCACGCCTTTGTCGTAAGCCAGACCGACATAACGTTCGACCATTAGCGGCCAGGCTTCTTTATCCAGTTTGCGGGCATCGTTCAGCAGGCCGTAGCGCATCTCGCCAAGCCAGCCGGTACGAAGTGGGATACCTGCAAAGAACGGCACCAGCGCCGACTTAAACGAATTCGGTAGCACGTAAGCGCGATCGTAACGACGCTCGCGCAGGCTGTGCCCAAGCTTGCGGCGCTCGCCGATTTCCAGCGCTCCGTGACCAAGTGGCATCGGGATCGCTTCATTGACTTCTGGCATACGCGACAGCAGCGGACGGCACCACGCGGGTGCCATCACGTCGATGATTGCCTGGGGATAGCGCGCCCTGAGCGTACGATAGAGACTTTGCGACATCATCATGTCGCCCACCCATGACGGGCCTACCACCAATATCTTCATTCATTTCATCCTTCAAGCTGTCTCTGCGTTGGCTGCCTTCGTTCACTTCAGTCACATAGTTATCCTATGTTCCTGAAGATTCACTCAGTTGCCGCCTTGATACTGCCCGAATGATTTTATGAATTCGCATGACTGTCGCGGTTGAGCCAGGCCATATATTCCGTTACACCTTCGGCCACGGTCTTAAACGGTTTATCGTAGCCCGCTGCGCGCAGGTTAGTCAGATCCGCTTGGGTAAACGCCTGGTAGCGACCTTTCAGTTTATCCGGGAACGGAATGTATTCGATGCTGCCTTTCTGATGATAAGCCAGAGTGGCGTCCGCGACCGCCTGGAAGGATTCCGCGCGGCCGGTGCCGAGGTTAAAGATGCCGGAGACGCCGTTTTCCCAGAACCACAGGTTTACCGCAGCAACATCGCCGACGTAGACGAAGTCGCGCTTAAAGCCGTCGCTGCCTTCGAACAGTTTCGGACTTTCGCCATTGTTCAACTGAGTATTGAGATGGAACGCAACGCTGGCCATGCTGCCTTTGTGGCCTTCGCGCGGCCCGTAGACGTTGAAATAACGGAAGCCAACGATCTGCGAGTTTGCTTCCGGCAGGATCTGGCGAACGTACTCATCAAACAGAAACTTGGAGTAGCCGTAAACGTTGAGCGGCTGCTCGTATTCGCGGGACTCGATAAAGTCGCTGGTGCGGCCACCGTAGGTCGCCGCGGAAGAGGCGTACAGGAACGGGATTTCACGCTCCAGGCAGTAGTGCAGCAGCTCTTTAGAGTACTGATAGTTGTTATCCATCATGTACTTGCCGTCCCACTCGGTGGTGGAAGAGCAGGCACCTTCGTGGAAAATTGCGTCGATATCGTCGAACTCTTCACCCGCCATAATCTGGATCAGGAAGTCTTCTTTATCCATGTAGTCAGCGATATTCAGGTCAACCAGGTTCGCGAACTTGGTGCCGTCTTTCAGATTATCGACAACCAGAATATCGGTAATGCCTTGGTCATTCAGTGCTTTAACGATGTTGCTGCCGATAAAGCCTGCGCCGCCGGTAACGATGATCATAACTGTAACCTTTGAAGTAGGGTGCCCGGAGACAATCCGGACATGAATACTCATATCATATCACCACATCGGAAAGGCTTCAGCCATTCGCCGAAAAGGTGTAGAGGGTCTCGTGATTTATGCTGCAAATAATTCATTCAGGAATGCATCATCTCGTATCAGCGTATATCTTTAGGTAATATACCCGTCATACTTCAAGTTACAGGTACGTTGGTTTTCCTCGCTCACCCCAGTCACTTACCAGAGTAAGCTCCTGGGGATTCGCTGCGTCACCGCCTTCCTGCAACTCGAATTATTTAGGGTAATTATGTGCCAAATTTTGCCGAATCTGGAGAGTTGCAATGCGTGGTGATTTCTACAAACAGTTAACCAATGACCTGGATACCGCGCGCGCGGAAGGGTTGTTTAAAGAAGAACGGATTATCACTTCGGCGCAGCAGGCGGATATCACCGTCGGCGGGAGCCAGGTGATTAACTTCTGCGCCAATAACTATCTGGGCCTTGCGAACCACCCGGAACTGATTGCCGCCGCGAAAAGCGGAATGGACAGCCACGGCTTTGGCATGGCCTCTGTGCGCTTTATCTGCGGTACCCAGGACAGCCACAAAGTGCTTGAGAAGAAGCTGGCGGATTTTCTCGGTATGGAAGACGCGATTCTGTACTCCTCTTGCTTTGACGCCAACGGCGGCCTGTTTGAAACCCTGCTTGGCGCAGAAGACGCGATCATCTCCGATGCCCTGAACCATGCGTCAATTATCGACGGCGTACGCCTGTGCAAAGCGAAGCGCTTTCGCTACGCCAACAACGACATGCAGGAGCTGGAAGCCCGCCTGAAAGAGGCTCGCGAAGCGGGGGCCCGTCATGTGCTGATCGCCACCGACGGCGTATTTTCAATGGATGGCGTCATTGCCAACCTGAAAGGCGTTTGCGATCTGGCGGATAAATACGATGCGCTGGTCATGGTCGATGACTCTCACGCCGTTGGCTTTGTCGGTGAAAACGGTCGCGGCTCTCATGAGTACTGCGATGTGATGGGCCGGGTCGATATTATCACCGGTACCTTAGGCAAAGCGCTGGGCGGCGCGTCCGGCGGCTATACCGCAGCGCGTAAAGAGGTTGTTGAGTGGTTGCGCCAGCGTTCACGTCCGTATCTTTTCTCCAACTCGCTGGCTCCGGCAATTGTCGCCGCCTCGATTAAAGTGCTGGAAATGGTGGAAGCGGGCAGCGAGCTGCGCGATCGTCTGTGGTCTAACGCGCGTCTGTTCCGTGAAAAAATGTCCGCTGCGGGCTTTACCCTGGCGGGTGCCGATCACGCCATTATCCCGGTGATGCTTGGTGAAGCCTCCGTGGCGCAGGCGTTCGCGCGCGAGTTGCAAAAAGAAGGTATTTACGTCACTGGATTCTTCTATCCGGTGGTACCAAAAGGCCAGGCGCGTATTCGCACCCAGATGTCTGCGGCGCATACCCCTGAACAAATTGAACGTGCGGTGGAAGCCTTTACCCGCATCGGTAAACAACTGGGCGTCATTGCCTAAGGGTGTGAGATGAAAGCGTTATCCAAACTGAAGGCGGAAGAAGGCATCTGGATGACCGACGTACCGGAACCGGAAGTCGGCCACAACGATTTGCTGATTAAAATCCGCAAGACCGCAATTTGCGGTACCGACGTGCATATCTACAACTGGGATGAGTGGTCGCAAAAAACCATTCCGGTCCCGATGGTTGTGGGTCATGAATACGTGGGCGAAGTGGTGGGTATCGGTCAGGAAGTGCGCGGCTTTAAGCTTGGCGATCGCGTTTCCGGCGAAGGGCATATTACCTGCGGTCACTGCCGTAACTGCCGCGCCGGGCGTACGCATCTGTGCCGCAATACCACGGGCGTCGGCGTAAACCGTCCGGGCTGCTTTGCTGAATATCTGGTGATTCCGGCGTTTAACGCGTTCAAGATCCCGGACAATATCTCTGACGATCTGGCGTCGATTTTCGACCCGTTTGGTAACGCCGTTCACACCGCGCTCTCTTTCGACCTCGTCGGTGAAGACGTGCTGGTCTCCGGCGCAGGCCCGATTGGCGTGATGGCGGCGGCAGTGGCGAAACACGTCGGTGCACGTAACGTGGTGATCACCGATGTGAACGAATACCGTCTGGAACTGGCGCGCAAAATGGGCGTGACCCGGGCGGTGAACGTCGCGAAAGAGAACCTTAACGATGTGATGGCCGAACTGGGGATGACAGAAGGTTTTGACGTGGGTCTGGAGATGTCGGGCGCTCCGCCGGCGTTCCGCACCATGCTGGATACCATGAACCACGGCGGGCGTATCGCCATGCTTGGCATCCCGCCGTCAGATATGTCTATCGACTGGACCAAGGTGATTTTCAAGGGGCTGTTTATCAAAGGGATTTACGGCCGGGAAATGTTTGAAACCTGGTACAAAATGGCCGCACTTATTCAGTCTGGATTGGATCTCTCGCCGATCATCACACATCGCTTTGGCATTGATGATTTCCAGCAGGGCTTCGACGCCATGCGCTCCGGCCAGTCCGGTAAAGTGATTCTTAGCTGGGATTAATTCCACTCGAGTTGTATATAAAAAAAGCGCCTGCGGGCGCTTTTTTGAGAGTTACCCTGCACTTTTCTGATTCTTAACCCACTCCGCACTTTTTCTAAATCGCTTTCTTGCCTATTCGTTTATACAGTCAGTTTAATCGTCGTTTAACCGCACAAACACTATGCTTAAACTTTCTGTATGCTTATTGACCTGTAATTCATCCCGCTTATTAAGGGAGGTTTTACCACCTTTGCTTAAGGTGGCCGATGAATTTATCGTCATCGACTCAGGCAGCACGGACGCCACGCTGCAGATTTGCCAACAATTCGGTCTTACTGTTCACCACCATCCTTATACCGCTCACGGCGCACAAATGAACTACGCGACATCCCTGGCCAGCCATGACTGGGTGTTGTGTATGGATAGCGATGAAATTCTCGATGATGATGTCGTGGCGGCTATTCTGGCGCTGAAAGCTGGCGATGAACCTGCACCTGACTGCGCATGGCGTCTGCCGCGCTACTGGTTCGTTTTGGGTGAAGAGGTTCGAACCATTTACCCGGTCTCATCGCCGGATTTTCCCGTGCGTTTATTTAATCGTACCGTTGCGCGCTTTAACGATAGACCGGTGGACGATCAGGTTGTCGGCTATAAGCACTCCAGCAAGCTGCCAGGCTTCGTGCGCCACGATACCTTCTTCTCCCTGCATGAAGTGTTCAATAAGCTCAATAGCTATACTACGCGGCTGGTTAAATACCAGAAGGTCAGGCCGTCGATTGGACGCGGGGTTATCAGCGCAATTGGCGCTTTCTTTAAGTGGTATCTGTTCAGCGGGGCGTGGCGCAAGGGGAAAGTTGGCGTAGTCACCGGACTTTACGCGACCTTTTACAGCTTTCTCAAATACTTCAAGGCCTGGTACGCCCATCAGGATAAGCAGGAACCCGTGGCGGAAAAGCGCCCGGATTCCCGGCAAATTTAGTTAGTGGGGTTATCCCAGCCTTGCCACTTCAACTGATAGTACTGCACCAGCGCGCTTTGGCTGATGCTTTCGCTCAGAACAGTAAAGAAGCGACTGGCGTTCACAGGCTCCGGCGGACGCTTCGGTTTGCACAATTTCACGCCGCGGAACGGGTTGCGCGGCGGCTGTGCAGGCGGCGGCGCGATATTCGGCGTTGAGGTATCGACCTGCGGCTCGTTGAGCAGGCTGCTCGGGCGTACCAGGGTTATATCCGGCGGCAGGTTATACACCATCTGCTGAAGCACGCGCACCGTAGTTGGATGGGGGTGACCGATGGCGATAGCCGAACCGTTGCGCCGTGCCAGAGCGATTGCGCGGTTGAACTGATAGCGGATATCCGCTTCGTTCTGCGTATCGTCGAGAAACACCTTACGCTTGATCACCTTCACACCAGTGCCCTGCGCCGCGCGCATGGCCTGGGTGTTACCGATAGTGACGCTATCAAGGAAATAGAGGTTGTAGCGCTCCAGAGCCTGCATCACCTTCTGCATACCAAACAGATTTGACGTCATGGCGCTGCCCATATGGTTGTTCAGCCCCACGGCGTACGGGACTTTGCCATAAGCTTCGCGGATTATGCGCTCGATCTCGCTGCTGTTCATATCCGGGCGGAGCGTATCTTTTTCCAGCGGCTGCTTGCTCAGCGGCGCCATCGGCAGGTGAATCAGCACCTCATGGCCGAGGTTATGTGCTTTTGTCGCCATTTCTCGAGCATGAGGTGCATTAGGGAGTACGGCCACGGAGATCGTCGCTGGCAGCGCCAGCACCTGGTTTTCGGTTTGTGGACGATAGCCAAAGTCGTCAATAACAATGGAGAGTTTGCCGGCAAAAACCGGCGACGCCATAACCAGCGTAGTGGTTACCGCGAGTGCAATTGTGCGAAATTGAAGCAAAACTTATCTTCCCAACCACGGCTGTGGATTGACCGCCTGACCCTGGCGGCGAATTTCGAAATAGAGCGACGGACGGCCCTGACCGCCGCTGCTGCCTACGAGAGCAATCGGCTGGCCCGCCCGGACCTGAGTGCCGACGCTGACCAGCGCGCTTTGGTTATAGCCGTAAAGACTCATGTCGCCTTTGCCGTGTTCAACGACTACCACCAGGCCATAACCCTGCAGCCAATCGGCGAGAATAACCCGACCATCGGCAACAGCTTTGACCTCGGTGCCTTCAGACGCAGCGATAACCATCCCTTTCCAACGTAGTTCACCTTGCAGCTGTTCGCCATAGCGATGGAGAATTGATCCGCGTACTGGCCAGAATGCCTGGCCGCGAGGTGCGCCAAGACCGCCGGTTCGGGAGATCAGCGAGCGTTCGCTCTCGGTGGGTTTGTAGGTGGTACCTTTGCGCGAGGCTTCCTGCTGGCGATCGCGAACGCTTTGCGCCTCGCGGGCTTCACGCTCCGCGCGCGCTTTAGCTGCCGCTTCCGCCTGGGCGATACGACCACGTAGGCGCGATTCGTTAGCCCGTAATTCGCTTAGTTGCTGCTGGCCTTTCTGAATAGAGGATTCAAGGCTGGCGAGGGTCTTTTTACGCTCGTTACGCGCCTGTTCCAGCTTGTTTTGCTGGGCGCGTTGTTCGTAAACCAGAGTTTGCTGCTGGCTTTGTTTCTCTTCCAGCATGGTTTTTTGCACCGCCACGTCTTCGCGGGTCTGCTTGAGCTGGGCGATGGTTTCCTGACGTGCCTGGTTCAGATAACCAAAATAGGCCTGGAGACGCTGATTACGCTGCCCCTCCTCACCGCTAAGGATCATCTGGATGCCGGTATGCGGCCCTTGACGAAATGCAGCATCAAGCTGTGCAGAGAGATTGCGTTCCTGCGACGCACGCTGACGTTCCAGCTTAGCGAGCGCGGCGTTCATTTCGTCGATCTGCTTATTCAGCTGGTTCAGGGTGTTCTGGGTTTCACGCAGTTGACGCGCGGCGGCGGAGATGGCTTCTTCCTGTGCTCTAAGCTGGTCGAGCAGGGAAGAGCGCTGCTGCTGCTGTTGTTTAATCGCCCGCTGTTTGGCGGCGATATCGGCCTGAATAGATTTCAGCTGGTCGCGGTCATCGGCGTGGGCAGATGCGGCGCACAGCAATACGCCAGCGCTAAGCGCGCTGGCGTACAGGACGGACCGAACTGCCGTTGCGATCCATGTATTTGAATAAGTCGCCTTTCCCCTCATGGGGAAGGATTATTCCACGATGAACAGCGGCTTGCCAGTCATCTCTTGCGGGATTTCCATTCCCATCAGCGTCAGCATGGTTGGCGCGATGTCAGAAAGTTTACCGCCGTTAGCGACTTTCACGTTTTTATCGCCAACGTAAATCAGCGGAACCGGCAGGTTGGTGTGAGCGGTGTGAGCCTGGCCAGTGGCCGGGTCACGCATCTGCTCGGCGTTGCCGTGGTCTGCGGTGATCAGCAGCTGACCGCCGACGGATTCAACGGCTTTGGTCACCTGATCGATGCAGTGATCCAGAGTTTCAACCGCTTTGACTGCCGCTTCCATCACTCCGGTGTGGCCAACCATATCGCCATTCGGGTAGTTACAGATGATGGTGTCGTACTGACCGCCGGTGATAGCAGCAACCAGTTTTTCAGTCAGCTCAGCGGAGCTCATTTCCGGCTGCAGATCGTAGGTCGCGACTTTCGGCGAGTTGATCAGAATGCGGTCTTCGCCTTTGAACGGCTCTTCAACGCCGCCGTTAAAGAAGAAGGTCACGTGCGCATATTTCTCAGTTTCGGAGATACGCAACTGGGTTTTGTCGTTTTTCGCCATCCACTCGCCGAAGGTGTTCGCCAGCGAGGCCGGTGGGTAAGCACAAGCAACTTTGATATCGGCGGCGTATTCGGTCAGCATCACGAAATCGAGGTTAACGACTTTCTTACGCGCAAAGCCGTCGAAATCGGCGTTGACGAAGGCACGGGTGATTTCACGGGCGCGGTCGGCACGGAAGTTCATGAAAATCAGCGCGTCGCCGTCTTCCATGGCGGCATCGGCCTGGCCTTCGGCGCGGATAACGGTCGCTTTTACGAACTCATCGTTTTCATCGCGAGCGTAAGCGGCCTGCAGGCCAGCAACGGCGGTATCCGCCTGGAACTCGCCTTTTGCCTGGGTCATCAGGTCGTAAGCGTGTTCAACGCGATCCCAACGGTTGTCGCGGTCCATGGCGTAGTAGCGACCAATGATTGAGGCGACACGGCCTTTGCCCAGTGCGGCAAATTTGTCTTCGAAACGAACCAGCGTCTTTTCAGCGCTGCGCGGCGGGGTATCACGGCCGTCGAGGAAAGCGTGCAGGTAGATTTTTTCTGCACCGCGCTCAGCGGCCAGTTCAACCATCGCCAGGATGTGATCTTCGTGGCTGTGAACGCCGCCCGGAGACATCAGACCCATGATATGCACAGCTTTGCCCGCGGCAACGGCTTTATCAACCGCTGCGGTCAGCACCGGGTTGGCGAAGAAGGTGCGTTCTTTAATTTCAACGTCCAGACGGGTCAGGTCCTGGTACACGATACGGCCTGCGCCAAGGTTGACGTGGCCCACTTCGGAGTTACCCATTTGACGATCCGGAAGACCCACTTCCAGGCCGGAAGCATCAATCAGGGTATGCGGACGCTTCGCCCACAATGCATCCATAACGGGGGTTTTAGCGCTGTAAATAGCGTTATCCTGCTGGTCTTCGCGGTAGCCGTAGCCATCCAGAATCACCAGTACCATAGGTTTTTTAGAAACCGACATTGCGACAACCTCATGCTCAAAGACAGAAAATTTGCGTAATTTTACTACAGCTGAATCGATCAAATCACCGTAAAAGATCAAAGAAAGGGAGCGGCCAGACGGCATCATTCCGCTGAGAGTGCTTTTTTTTCGTGACGGGCCGCAGAAAATACATTACATCGCGCTCACTGGCTGTATTTGCTGCAATGCACAGGTATACTCCTTCCCTGGTTTTTTTTATCACTTAGTCGGGAGTTGTAACCCCCCATGCAAGAAATTATGCAATTCATCGGCCGTCACCCCGTCCTGAGCATCGCGTGGGTCGCGCTGCTGGTGGCGGTGCTGTTCACCACCTTTAAAGGGCTGATGTCGAAAGTTAAAGTCATCACCCGCGGTGAAGCGACGCGCCTAATCAACAAAGAAGATGCCGTGGTTGTCGACCTGCGTCAGCGTGACGATTTCCGTAAAGGCCATATTGCGGGTTCTGTTAACCTGCTGCCGACCGATATCAAAGCAAATAACGTCGGTGAGTTGGAAAAGCACAAAGCACAACCCATTATAGTGGTAGACGGTTCCGGTATGCAGGCACAAGAACCCGCCAGCGCGCTGAACAAAGCCGGTTTTGAAAAGGTCTTCGTACTGAAAGAAGGCATCGCAGGCTGGAGCGGCGAGAATCTTCCGCTGGTACGCGGTAAATAATTTACCCGCGTCTTTATGACGCAGCGCGTTTCCCCCCAAGGGAAGAATGATGCTGCGGCGTAAAACCCTCGGGGGTAAAAACAGGAGTGAAGTCATGGCCAATATTGATATCTATACCAAAGCGACCTGCCCGTTCTGCGTGCGTGCGAAAGCGCTGCTGAAGAGCAAGGGCGTGGCGTTCAACGAGTTGCCAATCGATGGCAATGCTGCGAAGCGTGAAGAGATGATTCAGCGCAGCGGTCGGACGACGGTTCCGCAGATTTTTATTGATGCGCAGCACATTGGCGGCTGTGACGACTTGTACGCGCTTGATTCACGTGGTGGACTCGATCCCCTCTTGCGCTAATTTTTGCGCCCATCCCCATTGGACAGGCGTACTTAAGGACAACACGAAAGGGTTTTACTATGTCAGAACAAAACAGCACCGAAATGACTTTCCAGATCCAGCGTATCTACACCAAGGATATTTCTTTCGAAGCGCCAAACGCTCCGCAAGTTTTCCAGAAAGATTGGCAGCCGGAAGTTAAACTTGATCTGGATACTGCTTCCAGCCAGCTGGCTGAAGGCGTGTATGAAGTGGTGCTGCGTGTCACCGTAACCGCTTCCCTTGGCGAAGAAACTGCATTCCTGTGTGAAGTACAGCAGGGCGGTATTTTCTCCATCGAAGGCATCGACGGCACCCAGATGGCGCACTGCCTCGGCGCATACTGCCCGAACATTCTGTTCCCGTACGCGCGTGAGTGCATCACCAGCCTGGTTTCTCGCGGTACCTTCCCGCAACTGAACCTTGCGCCAGTGAACTTCGATGCGCTGTTTATGAACTATCTGCAGCAGCAGTCTGGCGAAGGTGCTGAACAACATCAGGATGCCTGATGAACGCGCTTAACGCTGCAATGACTGTGATCGGTGCCGGCTCTTACGGCACCGCTCTTGCCATTACCCTGGCAAGAAATGGCCACCACGTTGTCCTGTGGGGCCATGACCCGAAACACATTGCGACGCTGCAGCACGATCGCTGCAACGCTGCATTCCTCCCTGACGTCCCTTTCCCTGATACGCTGCATCTGGAAAGCGATCTGGCGATCGCGCTGGCTGCCAGCCGCGATATCCTGGTCGTTGTGCCGAGCCACGTCTTTGGCGGAGTTTTGCGACAAATTAAACCGCTGATGCGCCCTGATGCGCGTCTGGTCTGGGCGACAAAAGGTCTCGAGGCGGAAACCGGACGTCTGCTGCAGGACGTGGCGCGCGAAGCGCTGGGCGACGATATCCCGCTGGCGGTGATTTCCGGCCCAACTTTCGCGAAGGAGCTGGCGGCAGGCCTGCCGACGGCGATTTCGCTGGCGTCTACGGACCCGCAGTTTGCTGATGATCTGCAGAGTCTGCTGCACTGCGGCAAGAGCTTCCGCGTCTATATCAACCCAGACTTCATCGGCGTTCAGCTTGGCGGGGCGGTGAAAAACGTTATCGCTATCGGCGCCGGGATGTCTGACGGTATCGGCTTTGGCGCCAATGCCCGTACCGCGCTTATTACGCGCGGATTAGTTGAGATGTCTCGTCTCGGAGAAGCGCTTGGCGCCGATCCGGAAACCTTTATGGGGATGGCGGGCCTTGGCGATCTGGTGCTGACCTGTACCGATAACCAATCACGTAACCGCCGCTTCGGCATGATGCTCGGTCAGGGCATGGATGTGCAAGGCGCGCAAGATAAGATTGGTCAGGTGGTTGAAGGCTACCGCAATACCAAAGAAGTTCGCGTTCTGGCACAGCGTTTAGGCGTTGAAATGCCAATAACCGAGGAAATTTATCAGGTATTGTATTGCGGAAAAATTGCGCGCGAGGCAGCATTGACCTTATTAGGTCGTGCACGCAAGGACGAGCGTAGCAACTAACTGCGATGGAACCTGGATCACCTGAATGACCCGGCCAGCAAAGAACTGGCCGGTCATTATTATATCGCCTGGAGTCAGCAATGCCGTGTGAAGAACTGGATATCGTCTGGAATAATATTAAAGCCGAAGCTCGGGCTTTAGCTGACTGTGAGCCAATGCTCGCCAGTTTTTATCACGCCACGCTACTCAAGCACGAAAACCTCGGCAGCGCTCTGAGCTATATGCTGGCCAACAAACTGGCCTCCCCGATTATGCCCGCCATCGCTATTCGTGAGGTGGTGGAAGAAGCCTACGCCGCTGACCCGGAAATGATTGCCTCCGCCGCCTGCGATATTCAGGCGGTGCGCACCCGCGACCCGGCGGTGGATAAATACTCCACTCCGTTGCTCTATCTGAAAGGATTCCACGCGCTGCAGGCTTATCGCATCGGCCACTGGCTGTGGAACCAGGGGCGTCGGGCGCTGGCAATCTTCCTGCAAAATCAAGTTTCCGTTTCGTTCCAGGTGGATATCCACCCGGCAGCGAAGATTGGCCGTGGGATCATGCTTGACCACGCCACCGGCATTGTCGTCGGTGAAACGGCGGTGATTGAAGACGATGTGTCGATTCTGCAATCGGTGACCCTTGGCGGTACTGGTAAAACCAGCGGCGATCGTCACCCGAAAATTCGCGAAGGCGTAATGATTGGCGCCGGTGCGAAGATCCTTGGCAATATTGAAGTTGGGCGCGGGGCAAAAATCGGCGCCGGTTCGGTAGTGCTACAACCGGTACCGCCGCATACCACCGCCGCAGGCGTTCCTGCCCGCATTGTGGGCAAGCCGGAAAGCGATAAGCCCGCGATGGATATGGATCAGCATTTTAATGGGATACACCATACTTTTGAGTATGGCGACGGAATTTGATTGATTACCCGGAGGCGATGCTGCGTATCTGTCCGGGCTACAACATTGAGCGCTGTCTGGTAGCCCGGACAGGCGCTTAGCGCCACCTCCGGGACTCAGTTGCGCAGCACGGCACCCGGATACCCCAGCTGGCGCCAGGCTTCATACACCACCACCGACACCGCGTTTGACAGGTTCATGCTGCGGCTGTCCGGCATCATCGGAATACGGATTTTTTGCGTTGCGGGCAGGGCATCGAGAATGCTGGCAGGCAGTCCGCGGGTTTCCGGGCCAAACATCAAAAAATCACCGTCCTGATAGCTCACCGCGCTATGGGCTGGGGTACCTTTGGTGGTCAGGGCGAACAGACGCTGCGGCTTTGCGCTTTCAACAAATGCGGCGTAATCGGCATGACGCTGGACGGCGGCGAACTCGTGGTAGTCCAGCCCGGCGCGACGCAAACGTTTATCGTCCCAGGCAAAGCCCATCGGTTCGATGATATGCAGATTGAAGCCGGTGTTAGCGCACAGGCGGATAATATTCCCGGTGTTCGGCGGGATTTCTGGTTCGAATAAGACGATGTTAAGCATGCTGCCCCCTTAATTGCGGGGGGCAGAATAGCAGATATTTGGCGAACCCTCACTCCGCTCTCTCTCTGAAAGGGAGAGGGAGAAAACCTGCCTGCTCAGCGCAGAGGATTGCTTCCCTCGCCCCTTTGGGGAGAGGGCCAGGATGAGGGGGAACAGCCGCTGATTACGCCGCATTCCCTGCCTTGATCACATCAAAAGTCCGCAGCGCATCGGCGTTTTGCACCAGAGAGTCGCGGCTGATCTCACCGATAGTTTTCGCTCCGGTCAGGGTCATCGCCACCTTCATCTCTTTCTCAATCAAGTTCAGCAGATTTGCCACCCCTTGCTTACCGTGGGTCGCCAGCGCATACAGATAGGCACGTCCCAGCAGCACGCTATCCGCACCCAGCGCAATCATGCGCACCACATCAAGGCCGTTGCGAATACCGCTGTCGGCAAGGATAGTGATATCGCCTTTCACCGCGTCGGCAATAGCGGGCAGGGCGCGGGCGGAGGAGAGCACGCCATCAAGCTGGCGACCGCCGTGGTTGGAGACCACGATCCCGTCAGCGCCAAAACGTACCGCGTCGCGCGCATCTTCCGGGTCGAGGATCCCCTTGATCACCATCGGGCCATCCCAGAATTCACGGATCCACTCAAGGTCTTTCCAGGAAATCGACGGATCGAAGTTATTCGCCAGCCAGCCAATGTAATCTTCAAGGCCAGTTGGTTTGCCGAGGTAGGCGGAGATATTGCCTAAATCGTGCGGGCGGCCGTTTAAACCAACGTCCCACGCCCACTGCGGATGGGTCATCGCCTGCCAGTAGCGACGCATCGCCGCGTTCGGGCCGCTCATTCCGGAGTGCGCATCGCGATAGCGCGCGCCGGGTGTCGGCATATCGACGGTAAAGACCAGCGTTGAACAGCCCGCCGCTTTGGCGCGCTCCAGCGCGTTGCGCATAAAACCGCGATCGCGCAGGACGTAGAGCTGGAACCACATTGGGCGCTTGATGGTCGGAGCGACTTCCTCAATCGGGCAAACGGAAACGGTGGAGAGCGTAAAGGGAATGCCTTTCTCATCCGCCGCACCTGCTGCCTGCACTTCACCGCGGCGTGCGTACATTCCGCACAGGCCGACAGGGGCCAGCGCCGTTGGCATTGAAAGCTTTTCGTTAAACAGCGTGGTTTCCAGACTCAGATCTGACATGTTCTTCAGTATCCGCTGGCGCAAGGCCACATCGGACAGGTCTTCAACGTTGCGGCGCAGGGTGTGCTCGGCGTAAGCGCCGCCGTCGATATAGTGGAACAGGAACGGTGGCAGGATACGCTGTGCGGCGGCGCGATAGTCGCTGGCGGCGGAAATAATCATCACAAGTTCTCCCTGGAATTGTCGTTATGGTCACCGGGCAGGCGGGTAATTCGCGCCTGGCGGGCCTGGTCTTCATCAAAACGTTTGATCGTGGCGTGGACAAAGCCCAAGTGGGCCATCATCGCCTGTCTGGCACCTTCGGGATCGCCGGCGATAATCGCCTCCATCACCGCCTGGTGCTGCTCAGTCAGGCGAGCGAAGACCGGCGGGACGAGGTACATCCGTTGGCGGCTCTCCTTGACCGAGGATTGTAAAAGGTCGAAAAAGCCGCGCATGGTTTGCAGCAGCACCACGTTGTGCGAGGCTTCGGCAATCGCCAGATGGAAACGCACGTCGGCCTGCGAGGCCAGGTCCGGGTCTTCGCTCTGGGTGGCTTCAAAGCAGAGGCGGATTTTCTCTTTTTCGCTGTCGGTTGCGCGCATCGCCGCATGCCAGGCCGTGCTGGCTTCGATGGCGTGACGGGCTTCGAGAATATCGAAACTGTAATCGGGGTCGTCGGAAAGCAGCGTTTTCAGCGGCTGAACAATATTTTGCTCTGACCACGCCTCGTGCTGCCAGCGCACGAAGGTGCCGCCGCCGCGACGGCTGAGCAGCACCCCCTCATTCACCAACATCGCCAGCGCTTCACGTAGCGAATTACGCGATACGCCAAGCTGGGTTGCCAGTTGGCGCTCGGCGGGCAATCGCATGCCCGCCTCCAGGTTATGTTCTTCAATCAGCGCCCGCACGCGACGGGCGACGTCGTCGGCAAGGCGTTTTGGCATCACTATCACGGAATCATCCAGGTTAAGACATACGCCTGCAGCGTGGTGATGACGCCGACCATGCAGGTGAAAATCAGGCTATGTTTCACGGTAAAGCGGAACAGGTCGGACTCCTTACCCACCAGGCCCACTGCCGCACAGGCGATGGCGATGGACTGCGGCGAAATCATTTTTCCGGTCACGCCGCCGGTGGTGTTCGCGGCAACCAGCAGAATATCGGAGACACCAATCTGTTGCGCCGCCGTCGCCTGTAGCGCGGCGAACAGTGCATTAGACGATGTATCCGAACCGGTAAGGAATACCCCCAGCCAGCCGAGGAACGGTGAGAAGAAGGTAAACGCGTGGCCCGTGTGCGCCAGCGCGAGGGCCAGAGTTGAGGATAGCCCGGAATAGTTGGAAATAAAGGCGAACGCCAGCACCATACCGATGGAGTAAATCGGCAGCGCCAGTTCCTTCAGCGTGCTGCCGAAGGTCGAGATCGCGTCTTTTGGCTTCATGCGCAGCCAGACGATGGAAAGCAGGGCAGCGAACAGAATGGCGGTACCGGTGGCGGAGAGCCAGTCGAACTTATAGACCGCGGCATACGGCGTGGCTTCGCTGACCACTGGCGGCATGCGGGCCACCATCTTGTCGAGGAACGGCACGGAAATATTAATGACAAAGTCGTACATTGCGCCGCCCGGAGCGAACAGCGCTTTGAACGGCGGCACGCTCCACAGGGTCACGGTGGCGGTCAGGAACAGGAACGGCGACCAGGCGCGGACAACCTGTCCCGCCGTGTAGCGAGTGCGCGCCAGAGTCATATCGACCTGCGATGCGCCCATATCGCCGAATCGGAAGATGCGTACCGGCTGCCAGCGTTTGAGGAACAACGTCAGGCAGACCAGCGATACCAGTGAAGAGATAATGTCCGGCAGTTCCGGGCCAAGGAAGTTGGAGCTGAGGTACTGAGCGATAGCAAAGGAGCCACCGGCGACCATAACCGCAGGCCAGGTCTCTTTAATCCCGCGCCAGCCGTCCATAATCGCCATGATCCAGAACAACACGATGATGGTCAGGAACGGCAGCTGGCGGCCAACCATCTGGCCGATTTCAAAGCTGTCCAGCCCCGTAACCTGCCCGGCGACCAGAATCGGAATGCCCATCGCGCCAAACGCCACCGGTGCGGTGTTGACAATCAGGCACAGGCCAGCGGCATACAGCGGATTAAAGCCAAGTCCTACCAGCAATGCAGCGGTAATGGCGACCGGAGCGCCAAAACCAGCGGCTCCCTCAAGAAACGCGCCAAAGGAGAAGCCGACGATGAGCATTTGCAGGCGCTGGTCCGGGGTAATCGACAAAATCGATGAACGGATAATGTCGAACTGCCCGGTTTTCACCGAGATTTTATAGACGAACACCGCGGCGATGATAATCCACGCGATGGGCCACAGGCCGTAGAAGAAACCGTAAATGACGGAAGCCAGCGCATGGTCAACCGGCATTTTGTAGAACAGCAGGGCGACGGATAGCGCAATTAGCACGGTCCAGGTGGCGGCGACGTACCCCTTCAGCTTGAGCTTAATCAGGGCAAAAAAGAAAAACAGAATTGGTAGCGATGCGATGAGGCTCGATAGCCAGATATTACCGGCCGGATCGTAATTTTGTTGCCAGAGGTTCATGCAGGTCTCCATCGGGCCGCCATGATGTCATGCTGAGTCTTATGCTCTTTGCAAGGTCACATCATTTGTAAAATTGGCCCAGCCAAATTGCGATTGTAGGATTAACGACAACGAATAGTTAATCAAATGTTATTTATGGGCAATATTAATGTGACTAAAAATGATGGATATGTGAACCGCTGAGGGATTTAGCAAATAATTGGTAGGACCAATCTGTTTGGAGAGAGAGGGGATATTTGAAACATAGCCTGTTCCGGAGGCGGCGGTGAACCAGTAACTCGGCTAAGCGCAGTGCGAGCCGGGAGAAAAGTGGAGGCGGTGCTGGTACGCCTTACCCGGGCTACCCGTTCTCAGACGGCAGTGAGAGGGGAGCCCGGTCAGCGTAGTGCTTATTCGTCCGCTTCTTTCACCCAGATGCGCATTTCACCTTCGCCGCGGTTGGCCCAGCTAAACCACGGGATAAAGGTCAGGGTCTGTTGCTGACGGGTGGACGGGGCACGGTCGTAATTCCACAGCGCCTGGTTTTCGGCATTTTCCGCCGCTTGTTTATAGCCCGGAGCCTGGAGGAGTGTCTTGTGAGCAAAAATCCCTTTGCCTTCAAACGCGCTGAACTGCGCATCGCGCGGCAGCTGTAGGTTATGCAGCTGTTCGCCGTTATCTGCCTGTTCCAGGCAATAAACCAGCGGGCCGCGCTGGACGGCGACCTGACCCACCTGATGACGCACCAGCGGGTTGCCGTAAATACGCCGTACAGGCATCGGCAACGTTAACACCAGCGTGTCGCCCTCCTGCCAGCGATGGCTAATGTGCAGATAGCCTTTACGTACATCCTGCGCTACCGCCACGCCGTTAAGCGTCACCTGCGGCTTATCGCACCAATCCGGCAGACGCAGTGCCAGAGTGTGATTGATCGGGGTGGATGAATCGATGGCGATTTTCACCTGCTCCTGCCACGGGTAATTGCCGCTGATGCGCAGACGTAATGTTTCATCGCCCACCGGGATCTCCGCGCTGTTGCCGACATACAGGTTGATGTACAGCGCGTCGTCATGCGGCGTGTAGATATAGTGGCCCAGCGAGGTCAGCACGCGGGCGATGTTCGGCGGGCAGCAGGCGCAGCCGAACCAGCGCTGACGAATGGGCTTCACATGGTCATAAATATGGTTGAATTTTAATGACTTTGGATGCACTTCCAGCGGATTGACGTAGAAGAAATGCTTGCCGTCCAGCGCCATTCCGCCCAGGACGGTGTTATACAGTGCGCGCTCCATCACGTCGGCGTACTGACTATCGGCTTCCATTTCCAGCATTCGGCGGGCAAACATCATCAGGCCGATAGAGGCGCAGCTTTCGGCGTATACCGTGTCGTTTGGCAGGTCGTAGTCGCTACTGAAGGCCTCCCCGCTGCTCTGCGAACCGATGCCGCCGGTAATATACAGCTGGCGCTGGGCCATATTGTTCCATAAACGCAGGCAGTCCTGGCGTTTGCCTTCGTCCTGACTTAAGCGGGCGAGATGAGCGACGCCGGTCATCAGATAGACAAAGCGCACTGCGTGGCCGATGGCGACCGGCTGCTCGGAAATCGGCTGATGCGCCTGACTGTAGGGTTTATCTTTAACCATCCACGCCGGGCCGTAGGTGTTCCAGTAGGAGGTTTGGCCGCGTTTTTCATATTCGATATCGTAAAAATGCGGCTGGGTTCCGCGCTCCTCGACGAAGTAGTTCACCAGCGACATGTAGCGCGGCTCCTGCGTTACGTCGTACAGGCGCATTAACGCCAGCTCGATTTCCGGGTGGCCAGGGTAGCCGTGCAGCTGCTTCTCTCCGGGGCCAAATACGCTATCGATATGGTCAGCCAGGCGGCAGACCACCTCCAGCAGGCGGCGCTTGCCAGTGGCCTGGAAGAAGGCGACGCCCGCTTCAATCATATGCCCGGCGCAGTACAGTTCGTGGCATTCGGCGAGGTTGGTCCAACGTTCCTCTGGTGCTTTAACCGTGAAGTAGGTATTCAGATAGCCGTCTTCGCACTGGGCGGCGGCCACCAGTTCAATGACCTCATCTGCGGTCTTTTCCAGCTCGGCGTCCGGCTTCTGGCACAGCGACCAGGCTACGGCTTCCAGCCATTTCGCTACGTCGCTATCCTGAAAGACCATGCCGTAGAATTCCCCCTCCTGGAGTCCGGCGGCGATGCGGAAGTTCTCTATCGCATGGCTCGGATCCGCCTCGTCGATGCGGTCGTTAAGCGCATCCCACTGGTAGGGGATCACCACATCGCGCACCAGTTGCTGGTACTGGCCGAGGAACGGGTCGTTAATTTTCAGTTTGTGCAGATCGACTTCCATAACAGACATGACGGACTCCTTAAGACTGAACGTGACGCGTGCGCAGGTCAGTGGCAATGCGCGCCATCATCGGATTGTTGAGTTTGCAGGCGCGGATCGAGAAGGCCAGCAGCAGATGGAACAGGGCGGGCAGCAGGGTTTCCATGGAGGAGATCCCGGCCAGCGACAGAGCGGTCTGATTGCCAGCCCCCGGCTGATAGGCCACGTAGATAAAAATCAGGCTGATAATGCCGGCGCTAGAGGCCCACGCCAGCTTGATAAAGAACAGATTAAAAGCAAAGTTCATCCCGGAAGAGCGCACGCCGGTTTTCCATTCGCCGTAGTCGTCGGAAAATGCCATCAGCGAGAAGTGCAGCGGTAGGGTGAAGCCAAGAATAATGCCGTTGCCGAGGATCACCATCAGCCACAGGGTCTGATATGCCGGGCCGGTCGGTAAAAACCACATCGCGACGGCCAGCGCGGCCAGCACCAGGTTGGTGTAGTAGTAGAGTTTGACGGTATCAAAGCGGCGCGACAGCAGGTTGATGATGACAGAGCCGCCAATTGATGCGAAGGTCACCATGGTGAAAAATAGTGAGGTGTAGCCGGTGGACCCCTCAAGGACGTAGGTGATGAAGTACATGTAGCCGCCGCCGCGGATATTAAAGACGTTGATCAGCAGGAATGACATCACCAGCATCAGCAGCAACTGGTCGTTTTTACGCAGCCCGGCGATATGCTCGCGCAGGGTAAATTTACCCATCATGTCCAGCGAGACGCGTTCGCGAACCCAGAAGAAGCAGCACAGGAACATCACCACCGCAATAGCACACAGTACGCCGACGCCATACTGATAGCCTTGAGCAGTGTTGCCCTGACCGAGCGCGGTAACCAGCCACGGTAGCCCAACGGAGACCAAAAAACCCGCCACGCCGCACAGAACGAAGCGCCAGGCCTGGCACGAGATCACCTCGCTGTGGCGCGTGGTCATGGTGTTGATCAGCGCACAGTACGGTACGTTAATCGCGGTGTAGCTCACCGACAGCAGCAGATAGGTTCCGAACGCCCAGGCGATTTTTACTCCCATGCTGGCATCAGGGACGGTGAAGGTCAGGACGCCAATCACGCCGATAGGTACGGCGATCCACAGCTGCCAGGGGCGAAAGCGTCCCCAGCGGCTTTGGGTACGGTCTGCCAGCACTCCCATGATCGGGTCGGAAATGGCATCAAAAACGCGCAGGGCCAGGAACATGGTTCCGACCAGCGCGGGCGTCAGGCCGAAGACATCGGTATAGAAAAAAGTTAAAAAGTTCATGATCAGGCAGGTAATAACCGTCCCACCCGCATCGCCCAGTCCGTAACCTATTTTTTCACGGAGGGATAATTTGTCGTCCTGGGCACGCTGTGCCAAATCGCTTGTCGTAATCGGAGCCGAAGTCATAAATAACTCCCGGAGATGATGTTCGGAGAATATCCCGCCTGGTTGCGGGTTTTTATTGTGTAATTTGCAAAGTACGTTATTTATTCTGCACTAAATATTAGGAGCAACAAGGGAAGGGAAAAGTATAAAAAGGTGACGATTCCGACTTGATAGTAAAAGTGTGATTTTGATCCGGCATAACGCTATTTTATCGTGAATAATCAATAACAATGAGCGGTTGTTTATGATGCTAAAAGCGGAAAATTGAATATCTATGCTTGAATTATCCATGTCTCTTCCGATTAAGGTGCAGAACGGCGGGCTGTTTATTTCCCGCGGCATTGGTAGCCATCCGGCGCGCCAGCTTCACTCATGGGAAATAATATTTGTTGAGAAAGGGACATTAGCGATTCGCGAAGGGAGCGAAGTTTTTAGCGTCAATGCCGGGGAAAGTTTACTGCTCTGGCCGCAGCGTTTACATGTTGGCGTGGGGCAATTTCCGGCGGACCTAAAGTTTTATTGGCTGCATTTTGAAGTGACATCTGGTGAAAGCGACTCTCTACCTGAACCGTTGCTTTCTATCCCGCAGCACACACGAGTCAGCGAGCCGCAGTATATTATTTCGCTGTTCCGGCAATTCTTACGCGAACAGGAAAATATTCATCGCAGCGTGGCGCTGGAATTGATTATGTTGTTGATTTTGCAGCAAATTTCGGCGGCGGCCAGCGAGCAGCCCGCCGATAGCCCCGGCAATGCGCTGGCGTGGAAAGCGCAGCAAATTATTCATACCCAATTTCATCTGCCCATTTCCGCCTCAACGCTGGCGCATGAACTGCACTGCAACGCCGATTATCTGGGGCGCGTTTATCGCCATGCTTTCCGACTGACGTTAACCGAAGCGTTGCATCGCCAGCGGGTAAGGGCAGCGGAAAAGCTGCTCATCAGCGATTCGCTATCGCTGACTGAAGTGGCGATGAAATGTGGATTTAACGACGTGGGCTACTTTCGCAAGATATTCCGCAAGCACACCAGCCTGACCCCGGCGGCGTGGAAGCGTCGTTACTGCAAAGAGCATATTAATTCGGCGTAGGGTTTAACTAGTGTGTGCCGGACCTGATGTATCGGCGTGGCTTCATCCCGGGGGCGGCGCTTGACGCGCCTTGCCCGGGCTACAGGTTCGAGCGTTCTGCGGGTTTGGT
>NZ_JAPUEW010000049.1:0-13985 GCF_027492335.1 Klebsiella sp.
ATTGGTTGCGGGGGCCGGATTTGAACCGACGACCTTCGGGTTATGAGCCCGACGAGCTACCAGGCTGCTCCACCCCGCGTCCGTGGATGCGCACTATACTCCGCTAACGTTTTGATGCAACCCTTTTTGACATAAATCGTCAATTTTGTAAAAAATGGTGCATACATAAGCACTTTCCGTCTGTTTTTTGCGCAAAACTGCTTTTGCGGTGCGTAAGCGCATTTCATTAGCCCTGGGGGTTTGTTATCTTCATCACGCACCCGGGCTTAGCAGCATAAAGAAGAGATACCATGAAAGGACGTTGGGCAAAATACGCAGTAACAGGGGCAATGCTGGCAATGCTGGCCGCCTGTTCCTCAAAACCGACCGATCGCGGTCAGCAGTATAATGAAGGTAAACTCACCCAACCGTTTTCATTGGTTAACCAACCTGATGCGGTAGGCTCGCCGATTAACGCTGGCGATTTCTCCGAACAGGTGAGTCAGATTCGCAGCGCCTCTCCGCGCCTCTATACCAGCCAGAGCAACGTTTATAATGCGATTCAGGATTGGCTGCGCTCCGGCGGTGATACCCGCACGCTGAGCCAGTTTGGTCTTGATGCCTGGCAGATGCAGGGCACGGATAACTACGGTAACGTCCAGTTTACCGGCTACTATACGCCGGTGGTGCAGGCGCGCCACACGCGTCAGGGCGAGTTCCAGTACCCGATTTACCGTATGCCGCCGAAGCGCGGTAAGCTGCCCTCCCGCGCCAGCATTTACGCGGGCGCTCTGAGCGACAACTACATCCTGGCCTACAGCAACTCGCTGATGGACAACTTTATCATGGACGTGCAGGGCAGCGGCTATATCGACTTTGGCGACGGTTCGCCGCTGAACTTCTTTAGCTATGCCGGGAAAAACGGCTGGTCGTATTACAGCATCGGTAAAGTGCTAATCGATCGCGGCGAAGTGAAGCGGGAAGATATGTCGATGCAGGCGATCCGCGAATGGGGTGAAAAACACAGCGAGGCGGAGGTGCGCGAGCTGCTGGAGCAGAACCCGTCGTTCGTCTTCTTTAAGCCGCAGTCTTTCGCGCCGGTGAAGGGCGCCAGCGCGGTGCCGCTGATTGGCCGCGCGTCGGTGGCCTCCGACCGTTCGATTATTCCTGCGGGAACCACGCTGCTGGCGGAAGTGCCGCTGCTAGATAATAACGGTAAGTTTAACGGTCAGTACGAGCTGCGCTTAATGGTTGCTCTGGACGTCGGCGGTGCGATTAAGGGCCAGCACTTTGATATTTACCAGGGCATTGGCCCGGATGCTGGACATCGTGCCGGTTGGTATAACCACTATGGCCGCGTGTGGGTGCTGAAAAACGCGCCGGGCGCGGGTAACGTCTTTAGCGGTTAACGCACACCTGGCCGATATTTTGTAGCCCGGGTAAGGCGCTTGCGCCGCGACCCGGGAATGCCCACTTATTCTGAGGTTCTATGTCTGTTGTAATCAGCGATGCCTGGCGCCAGCGTTTTGGCGGCACGGCGCGTTTATATGGTGAAAAGGCGCTGCAATGTTTTGCCGACGCACATGTCTGCGTGGTCGGCATCGGCGGCGTAGGTTCCTGGGCGGCGGAAGCGCTGGCGAGAACCGGGGTTGGCGCGATTACCCTTATCGATATGGATGATGTCTGCGTGACCAACACCAATCGCCAGGTTCACGCGCTCGGCGGCAACGTCGGGCTGGCGAAAGCTGAGGTGATGGCAGAGCGCATTCGCCTGATCAACCCCGAGTGTCGGGTGGCGGTGGTGGACGATTTTGTCACCCCGGAAAACGTCGCGGAGTACCTTGGCGTCGGCTTTAGCTACGTGATTGACGCCATCGACAGCGTGCGCCCGAAAGCGGCGTTAATCGCATACTGCCGCCGTAATAAGCTGCCGCTGGTGACCACCGGTGGTGCGGGCGGGCAAATTGACCCGACGCAAATTCAGGTCGCGGATCTGGCGAAAACTATCCAGGATCCGCTGGCGGCAAAGCTGCGCGAGCGCCTGAAGAGCCAGTTCGGGGTAGTGAAGAATAGTAAAGGTAAACTCGGCGTGGATTGCGTTTTTTCCACCGAGGCGCTGGTTTATCCGCAGGCAGACGGCAGCGTATGTGCGATGAAAAGCACCGCTGAGGGTCCGAAACGGATGGATTGCGCATCTGGATTTGGCGCGGCGACGATGGTGACCGCAACCTTTGGTTTTGTCGCTGTCTCTCATGCGCTGAAGAAAATGCTGGCGAAGGCGGCGCGGCAGACAGCGTAGATTCCCGGAGGCGATGCTGCGCACCTGTCCGGGCTACAAAACCGCACGAACCCGTAGCCCGGGCAAGGCGCGTCAAGCGCCGCCCCCGGGGTGAGATTAACTCTCGCGGGCGGCGCTGAGAACCGCTTCGCTCAGCGCATTCAGTCCCTGGCTGCGCGAGGCGCTGAGCTGACCGCGTAGTCCCAGCTCATCAAACAGCGTCAGCGGGTCCCGTGCCAGCAGCTCGCCAGCTCCTTTCCCCTCAATGGCGGTTAATAACACCGCCAGCATGCCGCGCACGATGCGGCCTTCGCTATCGCCGTAGAAATGCAGTTTGCCCTCGGCATCAATGAAATAGCCCAGCCAGACGCGGTTTTCGCACCCGGCAATCTCTTTCGCCTGTGCTTTCAGGTCATCAGGCAGCGCAGGAAGCTGCTTACCCAATAAAATCAGCTGGCGATATTTATCTTCCCACTGGCTGAGCGGGGTAAAGGTCTGACGTAAGGCCTCTTCGGTGATGTGGGTACCAAAAGGGTGAGAAGTCGTCATTAATCCACCAGTATTTGCAGGGCGCGGTCGACGGCGTGCACCAGCGCGTAAACATCGTCTTGCGTATTATAAGGTGCGAACGAGGCTCGCAGGGTACCGCTGACGCCAAGTGCCGCCAGTAGCGGCTGGGCGCAGTGCTGACCAGCGCGCAGCGCGATGCCCGATTCCGCCAGCAGCGTCACCATATCGCTATGGTGAACACCGGCAAAATCAAACGCCAGCAGACTGGAGTCCTGGCAGCGGAAAGACCGAAAGCCCGGGCGTTTCGCCAGTTCGTCTTCTGCCAGCGTCGCCAGACTACGGCTCCAGTTTTCCGCCTGCGCGATATCCGTCTCTTCCAGCCACTCCAGCGCCGCGCTCAGGCCAATCACTCCGGCGATATTTGGCGTTCCGGCTTCGAAGCGGTAGGGCGCAGGCTGGGTTTTAAAGCCGTCGAAGGTGACTTCAGTAATCATTTTCCCGCCGCCGAGCCAGGGCGACATCTCTGCCAGCAGTTCGCTTTTGCCATACAGCGCGCCGATGCCGGTTGGCCCGTAGAGCTTATGACCCGAGAAGGCATAAAAGTCGATATCCAGCGCCTGCACGTCCGCCGGGAAATGCACCGCGCCCTGCGCACCGTCCACCATCACTACCATATTGGCAGCGTGGGCCAGACCAATCGCCAACGCCAGATCCGGACAGCCGCCGGTGACGTTGGACATCTGGCCGATAGCCAGCACCCGGCTACGTGGGGTGATGAGCGTGCCCAGAGCAGCTACGTCCGGCAGGTGATTGCTAGCCAGTGGCAGCTTCACTACCCGCGCGCCGGTTTGCTCTGCGACCATCAGCCACGGAACCAGATTGGCGTGATGCTCCGCTTCGCTGACGATAATTTCATCGCCCGGCTTCAGGCGCGGACGGACGTAGCTCTGCGCCACCATATTGATGGCCTCAGTGGTGCCGCGCGTCCAGACGATATCTTTGCCGGAAGGGGCGTTAAGCAACGCCGCCACGCGCTCGCGTGCGTCTTCATAGCGTTCGGTTAAGCGCTGAGCCGCAGCGAACTGGCTTCGGTGGACGTTACCCGCGCTGAGGCGATAAAACTGGTCGCTGGCCTCGATCACCGCCAGCGGCTTAAGCGCCGTTGCTGCGCTATCAAGATAGACGCCAGCATCGGCCAGCGCCGGAAACTGGGCGCGAAATTGGACGGGGTTGAATGCGTTCATGGAATTCCTCGTGTCGATACCAGGATCGTCGCGCACTTTCCCCATAAGGGCAAGGCTGGTAAGAGGGGGACAAAGATAGTGTGGTGATGTTTGGGCAAAAAAAAGCACCGCGCATTGCGGTGCTACATTAAATCACTATGGACAGACAGGGTAAATGTACAGGAAGTGAAAAAGGGGTAGCTTAGCTACCATGGTCCGCACACACAGACCAATTGCAAACACAACAACACAACATCACAACCGTAAGCCAAAAGCTTGTTGGAACACGCATTCCAAAAAAAGCTCTTCGTTCCGGCTCAGGAAGTGCCGCCACTATAGGTATTTGCTGGTAGAACCTCAACGGACAAATTATAATGGCTCAGATAAAAAAAACTAATAGGTTAACTGTTGTTTCCTGTTTGTTAAATTGCCTTAACATCTAAGCCAGAATAACTATGTCAAAGCGTTTGCCACCTCTGAATGCATTACGTGTTTTTGATGCAGCCGCACGTCATCTCAGCTTCACTCGCGCCGCCGATGAGCTTTTTGTGACCCAGGCCGCAGTCAGCCACCAAATCAAGTCCCTGGAGGATTTCCTCGGCCTCAAGCTGTTCCGTCGACGCAATCGTTCTCTTCTTTTGACGGAAGAGGGACAGAGCTATTTTCAGGATATTAAAGAGATTTTTTCCCAGCTCACCGAGGCGACCCGCAAGCTTCAGGCTCGAAGTGCAAAAGGGGCGTTGACCGTCAGTATGCTGCCCAGTTTTGCCATACAGTGGCTGGTGCCGAGACTCACAAGCTTTAACTCAGCTTATCCGGGAATCGATGTCAGAATCCAGGCGGTAGACCGTCAGGAAGACAAGCTGGCGGATGATGTTGACGTGGCGATTTTTTATGGTCGCGGCAACTGGCCGGGGCTGCGCGTTGAAAAATTATACGCCGAATATCTGCTCCCGGTTTGCTCGCCATTGTTGCTTACCGGTGACAAAGCGTTGAAAACACCTGCCGATCTGGCGCAACATACGCTGTTACACGATGCTTCCCGTCGCGACTGGCAAACTTATACCCGCCAGTTGGGTCTAAACCATATTAATGTGCAACAGGGACCGATTTTTAGCCACAGCGCAATGGTGCTGCAGGCCGCAATCCATGGACAAGGTGTCGCTCTGGCCAACAACGTGATGGCGCAGTCCGAGATTGAGGCAGGCCGTTTGGTCTGCCCGTTTAATGATGTTCTGGTCAGCAAGAATGCGTTTTATCTCGTTTGTCATGACAGTCAGGCTGAACTGGGTAAAATAGCCGCCTTCCGCCAGTGGATTCTGGCAAAAGCGGCTAATGAACAAGAAAAATTTCGCTTTCGTTATGAACAATAAATCATTGTAGGGTAATCACATGACCAGCCGTTTTATGCTGATATTCGCCGCGATAAGCGGTTTTATCTTTGTGGCTCTGGGCGCTTTTGGTGCGCATGTTTTAAGTAAAACGATGGGCGTTGTGGAAATGGGCTGGATCCATACCGGCCTGCAATATCAGGCTTTCCACACGCTGGCAATTTTTGGTCTGGCGGTGGCGATGCAGCGCCGCATCAGCATCTGGTTTTACTGGAGTAGCGTCTTTATGGCGCTCGGTACCGTTCTATTCAGCGGCAGCCTGTACTGTCTGGCGCTGTCGCATTTACGCCTGTGGGCGTTCGTTACGCCGGTCGGGGGCGTCTGCTTCCTCGCCGGTTGGGTATTAATGTTAGTTGGTGCAATTCGTCTGAAACGTAAGGGCGTTGTTCATGAATAAAGTTGTCCTCTATTGTCGCCCTGGGTTTGAGAAAGAGTGCGCAGCAGAAATTACCGATAAGGCTGGCCGCCTTGAGGTATTTGGTTTTGCCCGAGTTAAAGACGACTCCGGTTATGTGATTTTTGAGTGCTATCAGGCCGAAGACGGCGAAAAGCTGGTGCGTGAATTGCCGTTCAGTTCGCTGGTGTTTGCTCGTCAGATGTTTGTTGTCAGCGAGCTGCTGCGCGACCTGCCGCCGGAAGACAGGATCACCCCGATTGTCGGGATGCTGCAGGGCGTGGTCGAAAAAGGCGGCGAGCTGCGCGTTGAGGTGGCCGACACTAACGAAAGCAAAGAGCTGATGAAGTTCTGCCGTAAGTTTACGGTACCGCTGCGCGCGGCGCTACGCGAGGCGGGGGTGTTGACCAACTATGAAACGCCAAAGCGCCCGGTAGTGCATGTGTTCTTTATCGCCCCCGGCTGCTGCTATACCGGCTATTCGTTGTCCAATAACAACTCGCCGTTCTATATGGGTATTCCGCGACTTAAGTTTCCATCCGATGCGCCAAGCCGCTCAACCCTTAAGCTGGAAGAAGCGTTTCACGTTTTTATTCCGGCGGATGAGTGGGATGAGCGCCTGGCGAACGGCATGTACGCGGTAGACCTCGGGGCTTGCCCCGGCGGTTGGACCTATCAGCTGGTCAAACGAAATATGTGGGTTTCCTCGGTGGATAACGGTCCGATGGCGCAGAGCCTGATGGACACCGGGCAGGTCACATGGCTGCGTGAGGATGGCTTCAAGTATCGCCCAACGCGCAACAACATCTCCTGGATGGTGTGCGATATGGTGGAAAAACCGGCGAAAGTGGCGGCGCTGATGGCGCAGTGGCTGGTGAACGGCTGGTGTCGTGAAACCATCTTTAACCTTAAACTGCCGATGAAAAAACGCTATGAAGAGCTATCGCGCAACCTGGCTTATATCCAGGAGCAACTGGACGAGCACGGTATTAACGCGCAAATCCAGGCGCGCCAGCTGTATCACGATCGCGAAGAAGTGACCGTTCACGTGCGCCGCCTGTGGGCTGCTGTCGGTGGTCGTCGCGACGAACGCTAGTTTCGTCGATTTTGCTGGCCGGATAAAGCGTTAAGCTATTATCCGGCGCTGCAAATAGCTGTTATGACTGCGATACATCAGAAACAATATGCGTCACATCATTCAGATGGCCGATCCGTGCCTCCCCCGAACGATTAAATTTGCTCTTATCAATCAGCAGTAATGATTGCGAAGCCCGCTTCAGCAGCAGCGATTTAAAATCGGCATTGACCGTATTCGAGTCCCAAAGCGCGCCGTCGCTGTCGATGCCTTCACACGAAAAAATAAACAAGTCGATTTCCAGCGATTTGAGCTGCGAGATAAGCGACGAGCTGACGTAACAGCCATATTTGCGCTGGAGCGTACCGCCGGAGCAGGTGAGCTGAATATTTTCGCGCTTGCTCAATTCCTGGCAAATCGGCTGGCTATTGGTAAACACATGAAGGTCGATATCCGGCAGTTGACGGGCCAGATACCAGCAGGTTGAGCTGGCATCAAGGGCGATAACCATCCCTCCTTCTATCCAGGCAAGGGCTTCACGCGCGATATCTGCCTTGTGGGCGTAATGGCTTTTAAGACGGATGTGAAAAGGGTCGCCGCTGTCCTGGTTTTCCCGATGAATCACTTTTGCCCGACCGTGGTTGCGCAGCACTTTCCCCTGGGACTGGAGTTCGCTGAGGTCGCGACGAATGGTTTCCCGGCTGACGTTAAGCTGTAGTGATAAGGCTTCGGTGGTCAGGCTGGTATGGTTCATGAGCAGGTCTAGAATCGCTTGCTGTCGTGCCGCTTTCATTTTTCTCACCCTGGCGTTCGATGAGCGCCCGCATTGGACGGGCGCTGCGGCATGAGATTACGGCGTTACCCCTTTTTTTAAAAGAATATTCCCGTACTTGGCACGCTCACCTGTGATAACGATCGCAAAGGCTTTTTGCGCCCGCTCGTAGAAGGCAAAGCGGTCGATGCGGGTGATATCCGGGCAGGGTGCAGAGCCTGAAAGCGCATCGCGATAGCGCGTTTCAACCTGCGGGTCGAGCGTATCGCCTTCTACCGCAGCCATCATCACCAGCGGCGGGGCGTAGCTGTCGAGTTCAAATAACGGAATAATGGCTTTCAACAGATCGCTAACTAACAGCCCGTCGGTGCGAATCACCTGCGGCCCCATGCTGTGCGCCGGGAAGTGGGCATCGGAAAAAATGATCTCATCCCCATGCCCCATTTCCGCCAGCACTTTCAGCAGTTCTGGAGAGATTAACGGTGAAATAGTCTTTAGCATCTCAAATTCCCTCAATCAGTTCGGGTTCGGTTTGCGGATAAAAATAACGGTATTCGTAGCTCACCTGTGCTCTGGCCTGTTCCGGGCTGGTAAATTCACCGACGCCGTACCAGCCGAACATTGCCGCTCCGGCCACGGTGGTTTCGGCATCATCCAGCACCTTAATCGGAATATCGAGCATATTGGCTTTAATCTGATTCCACAGCGCGTTACGGCTGCCGCCGCCAACCAGCAGCAGTTCGGTCGCTTTAAAGTGGCCAATTTTTTGTAGCGTTTGCAGGTTGCGCGCAAGCTGCTCCGTTAACCCTTCCAGCGCAGCGCGATAGAAATGACCGCGAGTGGTGTTGAGCGTCACGCCCTGCCAGCCCGCGTTTTGGCAGGCGAGCAGGTCGCACTGCATCTTCACGCCTTCAGCACCCTCAGGAATAACCCGCGCTTCTTCAATCAGCGTCTGCCACGGCGTTTCCGACGTCCACAGCAGCTTGCGCACCCATTCGAGCACGCCGGAGGCCAGCCACTGCATGCCGGGGTTATACAGCCCTGCCAGGCTATCCAGCTCGCAGGTGGAGCCTGCATAGTGGCTAAGCAGCGGCGTGTTGACCTGGGCGCTGCGCACCATCAGGATTTCCCAGGTGCCGGATGAGAGCACCGGTTCATCCTGTTCAGCACCTGCGCCAAATAGCGCAAACTGGGTATCGTGTCCGGCGGAGATAACTGGAATACCTGCGGGTAAGCCCAGTAAGTTCGCGGCATCAGATTGCAACGTGCCAATTTTCTGGCCTGCTTCAACGAGTCGCGGGAACAGGCGGCGCGGCAGGCCGGTGGCTTGTAAGATTTCCGTGCTGAAATTCCGCTGGTGGATGTCCAGCATCTGGCTGGTGCCCGCCATAGTGATATCGGTGGTGAACTCCCCGCTCAGATGATGATTGATGAGCGAGGAAATAAACAGCCAGGCGTGGGCCTGCTCCAGCAGCTGCGGGTGGTTCTCTTTCAGCCATATTAGCTTGTACAAGGTGTTGAAGCTAAACGCGCCGACGCCGGAGATTTGCTGGAGCTGCTGCGGGGGCATAAAACGGCTGATACTTTCCATAACGGCCGCGGTGCGCGGGCATTTCCAGCTGATGACCGGATAGAGCAGCTCGCCGTGTTCATCAACCAGCGCGCCATCGACGCCGAAGGTGGTGACAGTGATGCCGCGAACCCGACAGGAGGACAGTTCGCTGCGAATCTGCCGACAGCACTCCGCGAAGCGTTGCACAATGGCCTCCAGCGACCACTGGTGCCAGGCGCTGTTCTCCACGGCAATATCGCTGGCGTTGGCCGTTGCGGCACGGGCGATAATTTTCCCCTGCCGGTCAACGGCAATTGCTCGCACGTTGGTGGCGCCGCAGTCGAGGACCAGGATGACTTCATTCTTCATAAATAACTCCATAAACGTCGCCGGATGGCGCTGCGCTTATCCAGCCTACAGTTCATGTACCCGTAGGCCCGGTAAGCTTGCGCCACCGGGCAAAGCCGCATTAACGTTTATACAGCGGGCCATAGTTCTGGCAGGCGCGGTAATCCTGGCCTTCTGTATCCATGCCGTGCGCAGACCAGGTGGAAGGGCGATAAATCTTCGCCTCTTCGACGTTATGCATGCACACCGGAATACGCAGCATTGACGCCAGGGTAATAAAGTCGGCGCCGACGTGACCGATGGTCAGCACGCCGTGGTTAGCGCCCCAGTTAGCCATCACCGAGTAGACGTCTGAGAACGGGCCTTTACCGGTCAGGCGCGGCGCAAACCAGGTGGTGGGCCAGGTGGAGTTGGTACGGGCATCAAGCTGGTCATGCATCTCTTTAGGCAGCTCCACGCTCCAGCCTTCGGCGATTTGCAGTACCGGACCAATGCCTTTGATGATATTCACGCGGGTCATAGTGAACGGCACGCCGCCTTCGGTCAGGAAGCGGGAAGAGAAGCCGCCGCCGCGGAAATATTCATGAATCGCCGGGCACCACTCGGTGGCGGCCAGGCAGGCGTCGGCCTCCTGTTGGCTGATTTCCCAGTGTGGTTTCATGGTCGGTTTGCCGTTGTCATCTCGCTGTTTACAAGATCCATCCAGCGCCGCCGAGCCGGAGTTGATCAGGTGGATAATGCCGTGCTCAGCCAGCCCGGTCAGCGGTTTTCCGGTGACACGTTCAACGGCGTCCGGCGACCAGTAGGTACGGACGTCGGCAAACACTTGAGCGGTACCGGTCAGCTGATGTCCCATCAGCATGGCTACGCCGTTGAGGCTGTCGTTCTCGGTGGCGACGACAAAGGGTTCACGTACGCCGTTCCAGTCGAATGAACTATTGAGCAGCGCTTCGGCGGTATCGCCGTTGGGGTATTGATCGGTCCAGTGACGCTGGCCCTGGAAGCCGGCAGCGATGGCGTTATAGCCGAGCGACTCCTCAACCAGCCCTTTTTCCGCCAGCTTCTTGTTGCCCTGCATCATGTCGCGAATGCACATTGCCATCAGCAGGCTCTCTTTCAGCACTGCACGGCTCTGCTCTTCATTACGCTTATACTGCTGCGCGTTCTGGTCTTCGCCATAGCGGAAGTTTTTATCCGCCCACGCCAGCGCCATTTCCAGTTCGGCTTCGTCATAGATTTTCTGGTCGATACGGCGACGTAGTTCGGTCATATCCACCGCCTGCACTTTCATGCCCAGCCAGGATTCGAAGAAGTTATGATCGACGATAGAACCGGCGATCCCCATCGACACGCCGCCGACGGAAAGATAGCTTTTGCCTTTCATGCTGGCGACCGCTAAGCCAGCGCGAGCGAAGCGCAGCAGTTTTTCTTCAACGTCCGCAGGGATGGAGGTGTCATCGGCATCCTGTACGTCATGACCGTAAATAGAGAACGCCGGAATACCCTTTTGGCTATGGGCGGCCAGCGCTGCGGCAAGGTAAACCGCGCCGGGGCGTTCGGTGCCGTTAAAGCCCCAGATGGCTTTCGGCCGCAGCGGATCCATATCGATAGTCTCGCTGCCGTAGCACCAGCATGGCGTGACGGTGATGGTGACGCCGACGTTCTGGCTGCTGAATTTCTCCTCGCAGGCGGCGGATTCCGCCATCCCCGCGATACAGCTATCGGCAATCACGCACTCAATCTGCGCACCGCAGGCATGGCGGAGTTTCTCGGTAATAAGCGCGGCGGTGGCCTTCGCCATATTCATGGTTTGTTCTTCGAGCGACTCGCGCACTCCCATGCGACGTCCATCAATAACCGGGCGAATACCTATTTTCGGTAAGCTGATTTTTTTCATTACAGATTCCTCACGTTATTCGGATAAATGTTTAGTTAGCTGCCGTTTGTGAACGGAAACGGGCAAAGATGAAGATGATGGCAAAGCAAAGTGCCGGAATGAGCTCTGCAGTCGTAATACTGCCTGCGGCGTCGCTGACAAAACCCATGACCGGGGTGACGATGCCGCCGCCAATGATGGTCATGACGATGAAAGAGGAGCCGTATTTAGTGTCCTGTCCCAGATTTTTGATGCCCAGCGAGAAGATGGTCGGATACTGAATCGACATAAATGCGCTGCACAGCGTCAGGGCCAACAGGCCGATTTGGCCGCCCGTGAAGGCTGAAATCAGGCACAGAATCATGGCAAGCAGAGCGTAGGCTGCCAGGACTTTATGCGGCGCGAAGCGGCTGACAAGCCAGGTGCCAGTGAAGCGGCCAATAAAGAAGCACACCATGGTGCCGGTCAGGTAGTTGGCGGCGAATCCGGGCGTCATGCCGGGGATCTCTTCGATAGCGTAGCGAATCAGGTAGCTCCAGCAGGCGGTTTGCGCGCCGACGTAGCAGAACTGCGCCAGTACCGCCCAGCGCCAGTGGCGAATGCGCACCAGGCGGGAAAACGATGCTGAAAATGAACTCTGTCCGACATCACTATGATCATCACTTTGCAGGGCTGGGAATTTGGTCAACATAATCAGCAGAGCGACCAGTAAGACGACCGCGACGATGATCATATAAGGGGTTTGTACCGATAACACCAGGCTGTGCTTGTAGGCACTGAGCTGTTCGGGTGCCATTTTATCGAGCACTTCCTGAGATTGATGCGGCACGTTAGACAAAATAAGACTTTGCCCAAAGACGACGGCGATAATGGCACCAAAAGAGTTAAAAGTTTGCGCCAGATTAAGTCGGAAGTGCCCACCACTTTCTGGCCCTAAAACAGTAACAAAAGGATTTGCCGCCGTTTCCAGACAACCTAAACCTGCAGCGATAATAAATAATCCAATCAGGAATAAGGTGTAGTTCATCACTTCGGCGGCTGGCCAGAATAATGCTGCGCCTAAAGCATATAAGAATAATCCGGTGATAATTCCTGCTTTGTAACTTAATTTTTTCATCAAGATCCCGGCAGGGATAGGAATGACGAAGTAGCCAAAATAAAAAGCGGATTGGATTAGTCCGGCCTGAAAATTAGTTAGCGTAAAAGCTTGTTGAAATTGGGGTAATAAGATGTCATTCAGGTTATTGGCGACCGCCCAAAGGAAAAATAACGAGCACAGTAAGGCGAAGGGAATAATATAGCGTTTGCTTTGCCCTGTATCTACCGCACGAAAACTCTGCGTTTGTATTGTTGTGTTTCCCATAGCATCCTCATTGGTTCAGAAGCGTGTTCAGCAGCATTAGAGTGTGGTTGGTTATATCCACCAGACCGCAAAAATCAGGGGAGTTCCGGTGACGGTGTAAACAGTGAAATAAACATCACGGAATGAACTCATGAATGCATTTTCAAATAAAAAACGTCTTTTAATATGATGGTGGTCACACTTAGCATCTATTGAGTGATTTTATGTGATTATCATCACTTTAATAATCAGGAAAACATGACCGTTTGAGAATGTTAATTCTAAAACCCACAAAGAGAATGACCGATTAAATTTATAATGTGGAAAACGGGCAGTTGTTACAATTATCGCTAAAATGCCCGTTTTTTAATGTATCAGTAATAACGGGCATTTTTGAGAAATTTAAAATGAGTTATCTGTTTTTTTTGGCTTCAAATAAGTGAGGGATATCACAGAACGTGGTGATGTAAATTCCTTTCTCATTATTCAGGATGATGATGGTGAACAATTATTCGCATTATTCAACAGCGCCAGGGCGTCATGCCAGGTGAGTCGTCTGTTGTCGTATTGAGCATCATAAAGAGAGGTAAGAAATGGAACGAAATAGACTGGCCCGGCAGATTATTGATACCTGCCTGGAAATGACCCGCCTGGGATTAAACCAGGGAACCGCAGGTAATGTGAGCGTGCGTTATCAGGGGGGAATGCTCATAACGCCCACGGGCATCGCTTATGAAAAACTGACCGAAGCGCACATTGTTTATATTGATGCCAACGGCCAGCATGAACAAGGCAAACTGCCATCCAGCGAGTGGCGTTTTCATATGGCGGCTTATCAGACGCGTTCTGACGCTAACGCGGTGGTGCATAACCATGCGGTTCACTGCACGGCGGTTTCGATCCTCAACCGTCCTATTCCGGCTATTCACTACATGATTGCGGCGGCGGGCGGTAATTCTATCCCCTGCGCGCCATACGCCACTTTTGGGACCCGCGAGCTGTCTGAATATGTGGCCGTAGCCCTTAAAAACCGTAAAGCGACGCTATTGCAGCACCATGGCCTGATCGCCTGCGAAGCGAATCTGGAAAAAGCACTGTGGCTGGCGCATGAGGTGGAAGTGCTGGCACAGCTCTACCTCAGCACGCTGGCTATTGTCGATCCGGTTCCGGTGCTTGATGACGAGGCGATCGCTATCGTGCTGGAAAAATTCAAAACCTACGGATTACGTATCGAAGAATAAAGCC
>NZ_JAPUEW010000049.1:14085-162370 GCF_027492335.1 Klebsiella sp.
GCTATCGTGCTGGAAAAATTCAAAACCTACGGATTACGTATCGAAGAATAAAGCCTAAGAGAATGTTTTCTCCCGGTTGTCGGATGGCGGCATGTCGCCTTGTCCGGCCTGTGTTTGATGCCGCTTTGTGGGCAGGATGCGCCATCCGGGCAACGGGCTTACCGCCGTCTTGCGGGATAGTAGCCCGGACAGATGCGCAGCATCGCCTCCGGGAAATTCTGCCACTCTGCACTTTGCTCCCGGGGGCGGCGCAAAGCGCCTTGCCCGGGCTACGGGGTAGCCGCCGTCTGTGGGATGGTATCCCGGACAGATGTGCAGCATCGCCTCCGGGAAATTCTGCCCCTCTGCACTTTGCTCCCGGGGGCGGCGCAAAGCGCCTGCCCGGGCTACGGGGTAACCGCTGTCTGCGGGATGGTAGCCCGGACAGATGCGCAGCATCGCCTCCGGGAAATTCTGCCACTCTGCACTTTGCTCCCGGGGGCGGCGCAAAGCGCCTGCCCGGGCTACGGGGTAGCCGCTGTCTGCGGGCAGGATAGCGCCATCCGGGCAACGGGCTTACCGCTGTCTGCGGGCAGGGTAGCGCTACCGTGCCAGCCGCAGCTGTTGCAGGTTGCCATCCAGCTGCAAATCGGTTTGCAGGCGTGCTATCTCACGGCAGATAAACGCCATCTCTTTATGTTCTTCCAGCTTCTTACGCCACTTCTCCGGCACGTCCGCCAGTCGCGCGTAGATCCCTTCCAGATCCTGAAAATCGGTTAACAGCTGGGCGGCGCTCTTCGGCCCAATCCCCGCTACGCCGGGAACCTTTGAGCTGCTGATACCCGCCAGACCCCAGTAGTCGGGCAGTTGCTGAGGCGTGACGCCGAACTCTTTGGCGATAAACGGCGCATCCAGCCAGCGTTTCTGGAAATAATCGCGAATGCGGATAGTTGGCGACAGCAGCTGGCAGTAGCCTTTATCGGTGGAAACAATGGTGGCCTGATGCCCGGCCTGCGCCACTTTCACCGCCAGAGTGGCGGCAAGGTCGTCGGCCTCGCTGCCGGAGATCGCCCAGCAGCGGAACCCGTGTTGCTCAAACGCCGCCCGCAGGGCTGGCATTTCCGCTTCGAGGGTTTCCGGCATCGGCGCACGCCCGGCTTTATAGTCCGGCAGGCGCTGGTGCCGCCAGCCATGACCGCGCTCTTCATCATCAAACACCGCCACGACGTGAGTCGGCTGGCTATGGACAACCAGTTGTTCAAGCGCGTGCAGACAGGTATCGACGCAGGGCGACCCCTGTACCGCGTGAATGCGGCGAATGAGATTAAGTGCGTCGACGATGAGTAGATGAACGGCCACGGATGTCCCCATAGATAGGCTCCTGTTCTTAATGCCTTTTAGGGTAACATCGCTGCGCGGGTGAGGCTATTGGCACCAGGAGAATCAGGAAGATGACTCGCAGTTTCGATCTAATCGACGTGCATCAGCAGGCTAGGTTCGCTATTAGTGGCGTCGCCGTACCAGACCGCTTCGCGCACCGAAATCGGTTTGTTGATAAGCCCCAGGGCGTAAAAACGATCGGCGATACTTTGCTGGGCGCGAATCACGTTGAGTTCCATCGGGCGTGTTCGATGGCTGCGGCGGGCTAATGCTCGGGTCAGCGAAGCGGCGTTAATCCCCAGCTCCGCAGAGAGCAAGTTTGCAGCTTCATCACGGTGCTGGTCGATAAACTGCCCGGTCTGCGTTAATTCGGCTACCAGGCGCTGCATAATATCGTTATTGCGGATGGCGTAGTCGCGGCGCGAGAGGTAGAAATGGTGGTTGTTGACGCGCCCCTCGCCGCTGGTGACGAGCCGTAATTCACCGCTATATTCCGCATCGCTGAGTAGCGGATCCCACATCATCCACGCATCAACTGTTAGATAATCGCTGGCGGTTAGCGGGTATTTCGGTGGAATGTAGACCACTTTGACGTCATTCAACTCTAGCCCGGCCTCTTCCAGAATATGCAGCAGCAGCCAGTGAACGTTAGAGCCTTTATTCAGCGCGATGCGCTTGCCGCGCAGGTCGGCAATGGTGTGGATATCGCTGTGCTGCGGGACGACCATCGCCACGCTTTGCGGTGCGGGCGGCTCCCAGGCGACGTAGACCAGATCGCTGTTGTTGGCCTGAGCGAAGACTGGCGGCGCTTCGCCAGTGGTACCGAAATCTATCTCATCGCAGGCCAGCGCGTGCAGCAACTGTGGCCCGGCGGGGAACTCGCTCCACAGCACGCTGACGCCGTGGCTGGCAAAGGCTTTCTCCAGACTTTGCCGCGCTTTCAGGATACCGAGGTTGCCGAAGCGCTGAAAACCGATGCGCAGTTCCCGGTCATGACTTTCACTATTTACCGCCGGACGATAAGTCGGCTCCAGCCTGCGGCGGCTTTTAATAATGCCAAAATTCGCCAGCTGCGTGCGCAGCGTGTGGCGACTAATGCCCAGCAGCGCTGCGGCCTGGCTTTGATTGTCATCGCAGCGGGCCATCGCGCCGCGAATCAACGCTCCGGTGACCCGTTCCCACAGCGGCTCGCCCGGTAAGGAGAGCTGGTGGTGAATAAAGTCATCCAGCTCACTGTCGCTGGTGGCCGCGGGTTCGTTGCTGAGGGTCGTCAGCCGGAGCTGGGCGGGGCTAATTTCCTCTTCTTTACTCAACAGAACTGCGTTATGCAGGGTATTTTCCAGCTCGCGAATATTGCCCGGCCAGGGGTATTCCATCAGCCTTGCCAGGGTTTCCGGGGCCAGACGACGAACCGGACGGCCCAGACGGCGGGCGTAGAGCGACAGAAAATGGTCCGCCAGTATGGGAATATCCTGACGGCGCTGGCGCAGTGGCGGCAGCGGAACAATGGCGATATTTAGCCGATAGTAAAGATCTTCACGGAAACGACGCTCGCGGATAGCCTGCATCAGGTCCACGTGGGTGGCGGCGATCACCCGCACATTGACCTTAATCGCTTTGCGCGAGCCGACGCGAGTGATTTCACGCTCCTGCAGGACACGCAGCAGTTTGACCTGAAGCGGCAGGCTGAGTTCGCCGATTTCATCCAGCAGCAGGGTGCCGCCCTCCGCAGCCTCGAACCAGCCGGGATGACTTTGCACCGCACCGGTGAACGCGCCTTTTTCATGGCCGAACAGTTCCGCTTCCGCCAGGCTTTCGCTGAGCGCACCGCAGTTGACGGCCAGGAAGGGGCCATGGCGGCGTGAGCTATGATGATGTAAATAGCGGGCAACGACCTCTTTTCCTGTGCCGGTTTCGCCGACGATAAGCACCGTCGCCTCGGTGGGGGCCAGTTTATCCAGCAGACTCTGAAACGCTTTTGACGCCGGGTCGATCAGCGCAGGCGTGGCGGATGGGGATTCAGGATTCAGCATGGTTGACCTCCGGTATTTGATGACCTGAACTTATCCTGTGCTGACGATGGAAACCAGAGGGCAAACCTGCCGTACTGTTGCAAAAACGACAACCTGAACGCACTGTCTGGCGCATTTGCAACAGCGGGATGAAATTCAATTTCAGGTAACCTATTGAATTTATTTTGTTAATTTTTCATTCACCATTGGCATGATTATCGCTAACACTCATATAACCAAATTAAAACAACGCTTCGATAAATATCGGATATGGTTATATAGGAAAGAGATAATGACGCAAAAAACCGACGATAAAATCAATGTATTCTGGTTCCTGCCCACCCACGGCGATGGTCGCTACCTGGGTACCGCAGAGGGCGGACGCCCGGTTGATTTGCCTTACCTGCAGCAGGTGGCGCTGGCGGCCGACAGCCTCGGCTACTACGGTGTGCTGATCCCAACCGGGAAAAGCTGCGAAGACTCCTGGCTGGTAGCCTCGGCGCTGGCGCCGTTGACTCGTCGCCTGCGCTATCTGGTCGCCGTCCGGCCGGGGCTGCAGCCGCCGACGCTGGCGGCAAGAATGGCGACCACCCTCGACCGCCTGTCGGGTGGTCGTCTGCTGATTAACGTCGTTACCGGCGGTGACCCGGTGGAGAACAAAGGCGACGGTATATTCCTCAGCCATGGCGAACGCTATCAGGTGACCCGCGAATTTCTCGACGTCTACTCCCGTTTGCTGAAAGGCGAAAAGGTGGACTATCACGGCGAGCATATCCACGTTGAGGGCGCGGAAGTGTTGTTTCCTCCGGTGCAGGAAAACGGCCCGCCGCTCTATTTTGGCGGTTCTTCTGAAGATGCCATCGATGTCGCCGCTGACCAAATCGATACTTACCTGACCTGGGGCGAGCCGCCCGCGCTGGTGGCCGAAAAGCTGGCGGTGGTGCGCGAGCGCGCCGCCGCCCGTGGACGTACGCTGCAATACGGTATTCGTCTGCACGTGATTGTTCGTGAAACCGAAGAAGAGGCGTGGGCCGCCGCCGATCGCCTGATATCTCATCTCGATGACGAGACTATCGCCCAGGCGCAGAAAATTTTTGCCCGTATGGATTCTACCGGACAGTCGCGGATGAGCGCGTTGCACAAAGGGTCGCGAGACAATCTGCGCATTGCGCCAAACCTGTGGGCGGGCGTGGGGTTAGTACGCGGCGGGGCAGGGACGGCGCTGGTTGGCAACCCACAGCAGGTGGCGGAACGCATTCGTGAATATCAGGCGCTCGGCATTACCAACTTTATCTTCTCTGGCTATCCGCATCTGGAAGAGGCGCATCGCTTCGCCGATCTGGTGATGCCGTTGCTGCCGCTGGCAGGTCATGACCAGCCGAAGGCGCGTAGCGTGAATACCGGCCCGTTCGGTGAAACTATCGGCGGCGACAAGCGTCCGGTAAAACAGGTTAGCGCAAGCTGAGGGGGAGGTCAGATGTATGCATACTGAACCCCATGTAGTGGTTGTCGGCGGCGGATTCAGCGGCGCGGCGGTGGCGATTCATCTCCTGCGCCTGGCCCCGGTTGGCGTGCGGGTGACGCTACTGGAACCGCGCGAGACTCCCGGCGCTGGCGTGGCGTATTCCACCACGGAGCCGAGCCACCGGATCAACGTTCCTGCCGCGCGGATGCAGCTTGCGGGTGAAGAGGAGGGGGCGTTCGATAGCTGGTACCGCAACCAGCCTGCTTTTGTTGACGATCCGCAGGCCCAGCTTGCGGACGGCGCGGTTTATCCGCAGCGCGGGCAGTTTGGTTGCTACGTGGCCCTGCGTTTTGCTGAGGCAGCACGCGCCAGCGCCGGGCGGCTTATCCATCTGCGTGAACAAGCGCTGAGCCTTAATGATGGCGAAGTTATCACCGACGGTGGTCGTCGACTGTCAGCCGATCTGCTGGTGCTGGCCATCAGCCATCCGCCGCCCTCTTTACCGTCCCAGGCGATATCGTTTGAAAAACATCCGGCATTAATTGCCAACCCCTGGCAAGCGGGCGCTCTGGAAGGTATCGCGCCGGAGGCCAGCGTGGCGGTAATGGGGACCGGTCTGACGATGGCGGATACCGTCGCGACCCTGACGCGGTTGGGTCATCGCGGGCCGATAAGCGCGTTTTCACGCCACGGTCTGCTGCCCCGTAGCAATCTGAGCGGCAACAGCGCGAGCTGGCCCGCTGAATACGGTGAGGGTTCGTTGCGCCAGCGGCTACGAAAGATCCGCAAGGATATCGCTCTTGCGGCGGAGCAGGGAGTGGCCTGGCAGGTGGTGCTGGACGCGGTGCGTAATCAGGGGCAAAGCATCTGGCAGAGGCTGACGCTTGCCGATCGTCAGCGTTTTCTGCGCCATTTACGCAGCTACTGGGATGTTCATCGTTACCGTATCGCCCCGCAGGTCTCCGGAGTTATTGAACAACGACAGCGCGACGGCAGCCTGAGGGTGCTGGCGGCCAGGCTTACGGCCCTCGAAGGCGATGCACAAAAGCTAACGCTAACTCTGTCACCCCGGCGCGGTGAAGCGCAGCGGGTGAGCGTTGACCATTTGATTTTAACTACCGGCCCGGCGCACGGGGCGCTGACCGACAGCCAACTGCTGCTGCGTCAACTGAGCCAGGATGGGTGGATTCGCGCCGATGCGTTTGGCCTGGGTCTGGACGTTGATCGGCATTCGCGGGCGATTGGTCGGGAAGGTCGGGTCACGCCCTGGCTGCTGGTATGCGGGCCTGCCGCACGGGCCTTTTTTGGTGAGCTGATGGGACTGCCGCAGGTGGCTGATCATGCAGCCGCCGTCGCCGCCGAAGCTCTGCTGACGCTGGGTATCAAACCGTCCGTCCGATGTCCGGTGTTCTGAACGCCCTTTTCCCCTGATTCCCTTAAATGATTATGTGCGCGTCCCGCTACCGGGGCGCGTCGTGGAGAGTGCTATGTCATCACAACGTGAAATTCGTCTGAATGCTTTTGATATGAACTGCGTCGGCCACCAGTCGCCGGGGCTGTGGGCCCATCCGCGCGACCGCTCCTGGCAGTACAAGGACCTTGAGTATTGGGTTGACCTGGCGCGCCTGCTGGAGCGCGGCAAGTTTGACGGGCTGTTTATTGCCGATGTACTCGGCGTCTATGATGTGCTGAACGGCAATGGCGATGCGGCGCTTCGCCAGGCGACGCAGGTACCGGTTAACGATCCGTTGGCGCTGATTACGCCGATGGCGCTGGTGACGGAGCATCTGGGGTTCGGCCTGACCGCTTCGCTCTCCTTTGAACACCCGTATCCGTTTGCCCGCCGTCTGTCGACCCTCGACCATCTGACGAAAGGGCGGGTCGGCTGGAATATTGTGACCTCATATCTTGAGAGCGGCGCGCGCAATATTGGCCAGAAAGCGCAGACCGATCACGACGCCCGCTACGACTATGCCGATGAGTATCTGGAGGTGGTCTATAAGCTGCTGGAGGGGAGCTGGGAAGACGGCGCGGTGCTGCGCGACAGGGAGCGTAAGATCTTCAGCGATCCGCGAAAAATTCACCCGATCAACCATCAAGGCAACTTTTTTTCGGTACCGGGGATCCATCTATGTGAACCGTCACCGCAGCGCACGCCGGTGCTCTATCAGGCGGGGGCTTCCAGCCGCGGCAAGCAATTTGCCGCCGGGCATGCGGAGTGTGTATTCGTTGGCGCGCCGTCAAAAGTGCTGCTGAAAAAGACGGTGGCGGATATTCGCCGTCGTGCCGAAGAGGCCGGACGCGATCCGCGCAGCATCCTGATCTTCAACATGCAGACGGTGATTGTCGGCGAAACTGACCGCGCAGCGCAGGCTAAATGGCAGGAGTATAAACCGTACGTCAGCTACGAAGGGGCGCTGGCGCTGCTCTCCGGCTGGACTGGAATCGACCTTGGTCAGTATCAGCCGGATCAGGTGCTGGAGTACCTGCATACCAATGCGATTCAGTCGATGGTGGAGGCGTTTTCTACCGCTGACCCGAATAGCCAGTGGACGGTGCAGAAGCTGGCGGACTGGGCGGGGATCGGCGGCTTCGGCCCGCTGGTGGTCGGTAGCCCGCAGACGGTTGCCGATGAATTGCAGTCCTGGGTGGAGGAGACCGATGTCGATGGCTTCAACCTCGCCTATGCGGTGACGCACGAAACCTTCCGCGACGTGGTCGACCTGTTGATCCCTGAACTGCAAAAGCGCGGCGTGTTTAAGCAGGAGTATCGCGAAGGAACCCTGCGTGAAAAGCTGTTTGGCGCCGGCCCGCGGCTGGCTGCACCGCATCCGGGCGCAGGCTATCGCTACGGTGCGCAGGTCGCGGTCGGGAGTGAAGAGAAGGTGAGTTAATTTTGCCGGTCCCCCTCTCCCCGAAGGGGGAGGGCTGAACTGTGGGGCGGGAGGTTTTTCCCGGAGGCGGCGCTTGACGCGCCTGTCCGGGCTACGGGTCCTCCACCGTCTGCGACCCGGGAAGGGAAGACTTACTGCTTATCCAGCGACCAGGTGGCGCTGCGAACATCGACTTTCACCGGCAGCAGGCCGATGCGGGTGAAGGTGTCCGCCAGCGCCTGCTGTTCGTTGTAGACCGCTGGCGTCATACGCTCGGCCCCGTAGGGCAGGCGCGCCAGCGTCTTCAGCCAGATGGCCTTATCCAGCCCGGTTGAGGTGGAAAGGATCCCGGCGGCATCATCCCGATGGCTATTGGCCCATTTGCTGAGTTTATCCAGTTCATCAACCACCTGCTTCGCAGTCTCCGGATAAGTATCGGCAAATTTTCGGCTTGCCAGATAGAAGGTGTAGTGCGGCACCAGCCCTTCGGCGTTGCGGATCTGTCGGGCTTTAGCATTGGTTTCCACTTCCGCCAGGAACGGATCCCAGATAACCCATGCGTCAATGGCGCCACGCTGGAAGGCGGCGCGGGCGTCGGCAGGCGGTAGATAGACCGGGGTGATATCTTTATAGCTCAGCCCGGCTTTTTCTAGTGCGGCCACCAGCAGATAGTTCACGTCGGAGCCTTTGTTTAACCCCACGCGCTTGCCTTTAAGATCGGCGACAGTCTTAATCGCTGAGTTTTCCGCCACCACAATGGCTTCTGTTTTCGGGTTCGCTGGTGAATGAGCCAGATAGACCAGATCTGCCTGTGCGGCCTGGGCAAAGGCCGGTGGCGCATCGCCAGTGGCGGCGAGGTCGATGCTGCCGACGTTCAGCCCTTCCAGCATTTGTGGCCCGGCCGGGAACTCTATCCAGCGCACGGCAATCCCCTGCTTTCTAAAGCTCTCATCAAGAGTGCCTCGGTATTTCAGCAGTGCGAAGATATTGGCTTTCTGGTAGCCGATATTGACGGTTTCCGGCGTCTTCGCCAGCGCGGAAGTGGATAAGCCAGCAAGCAGTAGCAGCAGGGCCGGGCGAGATAGTTTGAGCATGATTCGTTCTCCTTAAGCGGTTTTGCGTAAGGTAACAAATCGTCTTTATAACCAATAAATAACTAAATTTTCATTTATATAACGTAAATGAAGGATAAGTTCCCGGTATGCCGCAGCACACCGGGAGCAGGCGTTAATCGCAGGCGACAATCTTCATCGCAAGGCCACCGCGCGAGGTTTCACGGTATTTGGCGTTCATATCTTTGCCCGTTTCATACATGGTTTCGATGACTTTATCGAGGCATACCCGTGGTTCGCTGGTGCGGCGCAGTGCCATACGCGCGGCGTTGACGGCTTTGACCGCTGCGATAGCGTTACGCTCGATACATGGCACCTGTACCTGACCGGCAACCGGATCGCAGGTGAGCCCGAGGTTATGTTCCATGCCGATTTCCGCGGCGATGCATACCTGACCGGGGCTACCGCCCAGCAGCTCAGCCAGACCGGCTGCTGCCATTGAGCAGGCGACGCCGACTTCGCCCTGGCAGCCCACTTCGGCACCGGATATTGAGGCGTTCATCTTATAGAGCGATCCAATGGCGCTGGCTACCAGCATATAGCGGGCCAGAGAGTTGGCGTTCACTTTGCGGATAAACTTGTCGTAGTAGGCCAGCACCGCAGGCACGATGCCGCAGGCACCGTTGGTCGGCGCGGTCACCACGCGGCCACCGGCGGCGTTCTCTTCGTTGACCGCCAGGGCGAACATGTTGATCCAGTCCACCACCGCCATCGGGTCGCTATTGGTGTTGTCCTGACTTACCAGCATCCGGCGCAGCGCGGCGGCGCGACGCGGTACGCGCAGCTTGCCCGGCAGGACGCCTTCGGTGGTGATTCCGCGTTCAATCCCGCCGCTCATCACTTCCCAGACCGCAGCGAAGTGCTGTTCCAGCTCTTCTTTACTGTGCAGCGCCAGCTCGTTTTGCATCATCAGGCCAGAAAGCGACAGCCCGCTTTGCTGGCAATGGCGCTGTAAATCGGCGGCGTTTTTGTAGGGATAAGGGACTGCGACCGACGCGTCGTTGGTCAGGCCGAAATGGTCTTCGTCGACGATAAAGCCGCCGCCGATAGAGTAGTAAGTCTGGCTGTAGAGAACCTGGTCGCCGCCCAGGGCGGTAATCCGCATGCCGTTCTCATGCAACGACAGGTTGTCGGCATGGAAATTCATGCATTGATCGACCGGAAACGCGACTTCCTGCTGGCCGTTTGCCAGCATCAGGCGGCCATGGGTGTTGACGTCCTGAATAAAGCCAGGGATAGCGTCGATGTCGACGGTATCCGGCAGGTTGCCCGCCAGGCCCATAATAATCGCGATGTCGGTATGGTGGCCTTTGCCGGTCAGGGAAAGAGAGCCGTAGACGTCGACGACGACCTTCGTCACCTTGTGAAGCAGCCCGCGCTCAATAAGATCGTCCGTGAATTGTTTGCCCGCTTTCATCGGTCCAACGGTGTGGGAGCTGGAAGGGCCAATGCCGATTTTAAAAATATCGAATACGCTGATCATGATGCATCCAGTGCTGTCTGCGCCGCCGTTAAGCGGCGCGGGGGGATATTAGCTAAACAGGGAGTAGAAAATCGCGGAGATAGCAATCAGGCCCATCAGCACCACGAAGACGTTGCTGACGTGGCCGCTGTATTTGCGCATTGCCGGGACTTTCTGAATGGCGTACATCGGCATCAGGAACAGAATCATCGCAATAATCGGGCCGCCAAGGGTTTCGATCATCCCGAGGATGCTCGGGTTCAGGGTCGCCACAATCCAGGTGGTGACCAGCATGAACAGCGCCGTGATTTTGTTCAGTTTATTGATTTCGATGGACTTGCCTTTACCGCGCAGGGATTTAATCACCATGCCGTTAAAGCCTTCACGAGCGCCCAGATAGTGGCCGAGGAAGGATTTGGTGATAGCAATCATCGCAATGATTGGCGCCATCCAGGCGATAATCGGCGCGTTAAAGTGGTTCGCCAGGTAAGAAAGAATGGAGATGTTCTGATCTTTTGCCGCCGCCAGGTCAGCCGGAGAGAGGCTCAGTACGCAGCTGAAGACGAAGAACATGACGGTCAGCACCATCATGATGTGCGCGCGCGCCAGAATGCTTGAACATTTTTTCTCTGCGCCCTGGCCGTACTCTTCGCGTTTTGCCACGGCGAAGGAGGAGATGATCGGCGAGTGGTTAAAGGAGAACACCATCACCGGAATCGCCAGCCACAGAGTCATCCACAGGCCGTTGCCAGTAGCGGCTGCACTACTCAAGGACAGGGTTTCCAGCGCCGCGCCGTTCCACTGCGGGATCAGGTACAGAGCCAGAATCATCAGCGCGACCACGAACGGGAATACCAGCACGCTCATCGCTTTGACGATCATCTGCTCGCCGAAGCGCACGATAGTCATCATGCCGACAATCAGAATCAGGGAAAGAATGGCGCGCGGCGGCGGCGTCATGTGCAGCTGGTGCAGCATAAAGCTCTCGACGGTATTGGTGATCGCCACGCTGTACACCAGCAGAATCGGGTAGATAGCGAAGAAGTAGAGCAGGGTAATCAGCTTGCCTGCGCCGACGCCGAAATGTTCTTCGACCACTTCGGTGATGTCTTCACCCGGATTTTTACCGGACAGCACAAAACGGGTCATACCGCGGTGGGCGAAGAAAGTCATCGGAAAGGCCAGAATCGCCATGATGATCAGCGGGATCAAACCGCCGACGCCCGCGTTGATCGGCAGGAAAAGTACGCCCGCGCCGATAGCCGTGCCGTACAGGCCCAGCATCCACATGGTGTCCGTTTTACGCCAACCGCTACGGGTAGCATCCGAAACGATGGTGCTGGTTTGAGTGGTTTCCATCTGTATCTCCTGGAGGAAGCAACAAAATCTAATGAAGAAAAACGAATGAATAATATGAAATTTTTTTGTTTACGGTTTTTTAGGCATTTTCTCCGTAACAATTGGTGCGGGAAGATACATTTATACGGTGAATTCATCAGTGATCGCGATCGCAAATGCAATAATCCACTTTTAATGTGCGTATTTTTAGTTCAACAGCCTGTTTGTAGTTGTCAGATAGATATTTGTTGCGCGGAGGCTATCATTTTCAGCATATGAGATAATAGTGGGCTTGCGTAATAACGAGGTTTTTACTGTGGAAACACGATGTTCTCGACGTTTTTGCGCTAAAAAGTATTTTTTATAGTGATATTTATTGCTTTTTTTGGAAACGCAAACGATTGGCTATGCAAAAATGTTTTAAAAGATTCATAAAGAAATAGAATTTATTGGAAAGCATGTGGACTGATTAATGGACAAGGCGCTGGGCTTTTGTGCATACCGGTTTGTGAGGAAGGGTAGCCCGGATACCTTCGGGAAACTCAGCCCCTCTGCGCTCTGCTCCCGGGGCGGCGCGATACGCCTGCCCGGGCTACAGGTGCATCACCGTCTGCTGTCCGGTAGCCCGGACAAGATGCGCAGCATCGCCTCCAGGAAATGCGCCGGATCTGAGGCATCACCGCGTCTTCCTCCCGGCTAAGCGCAGCGCGAGCCGGGCTACGGGGTTGTGCGGTTTGTGCGGAAAAGTAGCCCGGACAAGGCGTTAGCCGCTGTCCGGGAGAAAAGCACTCAGGAGCAGATTTCGTAGCAGGGGATGTAGGCGGTACCGCCAGGCAGTTTCATACGATGCTGAGCAACAAAGCCCTGCAGCAGGTCATCCATGCGGCGCATCATTGCCTGATCGCCATGAATTTTATACGGACCGAACTTCTCGATAGCCTGGATGCCCACTTCTTTTACGTTACCGGCGACGATACCGGAGAAGGCACGACGGAGATCGGCGGCTAGCACCTCCACCGGCTGATCCGGATAGAGCTTGAGATTGGCCATATTCTCATGCGTCGGTTCGAACGGCATTTGTAGATCCGGGGCGATGCGGATAGACCAGTTGAAGCTATAGGCATCACCGGTTTCGCGGCGATTCTCTTTCACCATCGGCATTGCTTTTTTCATCTGCCGCGCCACTTCTGCGGCGTCATCAATGATAATGCGATAGTGACGACGGGCAGATTCACCCAGCGTGTGCACGATAAACTCATCCAGCACGCGGAAATAATCGGCGCTCTCTTTTGGTCCAGTAAGGATCAACGGCAGCACCTGCGACTTGTTCGACGGATGCATCAAAATGCCGAGCAGATAGAGCAGCTCTTCCGCCGTCCCCACGCCGCCCGGGAAGATGATGATGCCGTGGGCGATACGCACGAAGGCTTCCAGACGTTTTTCGATATCCGGCATGATGATTAATTCGTTCACCAGCGGGTTCGGCGGCTCGGCGGCGATAATAGACGGCTCAGTCATGCCGATAAAGCGGCTGTCTCTGTATCGCTGCTGCGCATGGCCGACGGCGGCGCCTTTCATTGGCGCTTCCATCGCGCCCGGACCGCAGCCGGTGCAGATGTTCAACTCGCGCAGACCCAGCTGTGTGCCGACGCGGCGAGCGTACAGATACTCATTTTCGTTAATCGAGTGGCCGCCCCAGCAGACAATCATATTTGGCGCTTCGCCGACGTGCAGGGCACGGGCGTTACGCAGAATAGAAAAGACCAGGTTGGTGATATGCACCGAGCTTTCCAGATCAAGATTCGGGAAGCGCACGGTGTTGTGGATTTGGCCGTAGACGAACAGGATATCGCGCAGTACGGCAAACAGGTTGGCCTGCAGGGAACGAATAATACGCCCGTCAACGAAAGCGTCTTCCGGCGGGTTGATCAGTTCCAGCTTCACGCCGCGTTCGCGACGCAGCACGTTAATATCGAAGTTTTCAAAACGAGACAGGAGCTCCTTGCTGTTATCGGTCAGGCTCCCCGAGTTGAGCACAGCAAGCGAGCAGTTGCGAAAGAGTTGATACAGGTCACTGCTGGCGGTGCGTTTAAGCATATCCACTTCCAGCTGCGACAGCATATCCATTGAACCAAGCGGGCTAACATGTGTAATCAAGTGAACTCCTTACAGGACGATTATCGTCTTCCTGTGATTACAATAGCCCTGCTGACGGCGTTTTCACAACCTTGCGCACGCGTTAACGCACGCAAATTGTGAAAATGTTTACTATTGACGGGCGAGGCGAGCGATGGCCGGGACAAATTCGCTATTGCTGCGCCACGGGTTGATATCCAGACCACCACGTCGCGTATAGCGAGCATAAACGGAAAGGGATTCCGGCTGGCAGAAACGCTGAATATCGTTGAAGATGCGCTCAACGCACTGCTCGTGGAACTCGTTGTGGTGGCGGAATGACACCAGGTAGCGCAGAAGCTTTTCGCGATCGATTTTCGCCCCGCGATACTGAATTTGCACCGAGCCCCAATCCGGCTGGTGAGTAATCAGGCAGTTGGATTTCAGCAGATGGCTAACCAGCGTCTCTTCGACCACTTTGCCGGAAGCCGCGCCCTGTAGATAGTCGGCGTTAAACTGGTAGTTGTCGATTTCAATATCCTGACTGTCGATGCAGGTGCCGTGCAGATGCGCCACCGGCTGGCCTTCGAGTTCATCGAGGCGATACAGTGACACCTTCACTTCGCCCTGTGCGCAGGCGCTAAGATCGCGCGCCAGCGTCGCCTGTACTTCCTGCCAGTCGGCGAAGCGGGTCTGGTTAAAGCTGTTGAGATAAAGCTTAAAACTCTTTGATTCCACCAGATTCACGGTGGTGTCGTTCAGCTCAACGTGGCCCACGGCGACCTGCGGTAGACCTTTGGCGTTCAGCCAGGAGAGTTCATAAAGCGTCCAGATATCAGCACCGTGAAACGGCAGGTTATCGGCGTGCAGATCCAGCGGATCGCGGTTCAGGCTGCGCGGGACGCCCTGAAGCAGGCTGGCGTCGTAGGTATCGCGGTAATCAGTTGATTTACCGAGCGTCAGGCCAGCCAGCGCCTGATGATTATCGTAAGAAGACATGTTTCACCATAGTTAAAGCGGTTACACTATATGCCAAGTGTATCCTGTCTAACGTGAAGAGAGAAACCGGTGGACCATCAAACCGCAGAAGCGCTGCAAGCATTTACTCAACGTTATTGCGATGCGTGGCAGCAGCAATACTCCAGCCTGCCGCGCAGCGAGGATCTTTACGGCATCCCGTCGCCGTGCATTAACGCGACGGATGATGACGGTGTTTTCTGGCAGCCGCAGCCGTTTTCTTTAGAGCCCAACATTAGTGCAGTTGAACGAGCGCTGGATATTGTGGTACAACAGCCGCTTCATGCTTATTATACCACTCAGTTTGCGGGTGATATGACGGCGCGCTTTGCCGATGAGGCCATGACGCTGCTGCAAACCTGGAGCCCGGATGACTTCCAGCGGGTGCAGGAGAATTTAATTGGTCATCTGCTGGTACAAAAGCGTTTAAAGCTGTCGCCCACATTGTTTATCGCCACGCTGGACAGCGAACTGGATGTGATTTCGGTCTGTAATATGAGCGGTGAAGTGATCAAAGAAACGCTCGGAACCCGTAAACGGACCACGCTTTCTCCCTCGCTTGCGAGTTTCCTTAATTCCCTTAAGCCAGGTCTGTAATCCAAACTACCCAAAACTTTGTGAGAGATCTCTTACAAGACCTGTAAGAGATCGTCATCATTTAAGCCGATCCGTTACCACCCTTGTTTTGATAAAATCAATATTATTCAAGTGATTATAGATTTTTCGATTCTTGCTAACAGCGATAAGTCTTAAGATATTGTCTCAAGAAGGGTTGTAAGACGAGGCGGAATCAGGGATTCTATACGCATCGACAGGGAGTCGAGAGATGAAGTGAACATCAGGATGATGACACTTCTACAGGACCCGCCGGGATGGCGTAGCAAGGACAGGCTTCAGGATGAAGCACAGGATAACGCAGGATAGCGTAAAGGGACACCTCCAGGAGGGAGAACGAGAGCCGGTCGGGATGTTCGGTGGATCAGGAAGATCAGGATAGACTTACGGATGAGTGATTTCACATCGGGGTGGTGTGAAAGCAGGATGCAACAGTTTACGGATGAACATGGTCAGGAGACCTCAGGAAAAGTTTTCAAGGACGAGCAGGGAGCACCAATGTAGCTGGATTGCTGCAAAACGAACCGGGAGCACTGTTTATACAGTGCTCCCTTTTTTATTTCTCTTCTGAATTTGCTATTCTGCGCCGGTTTACAACTCACTGAGGTTCCCCATGACTCTTCACCATCGCGTGCGTGAGCGCCTGCATGCTATTGAAGCGCTGCTGCGCGAAACGGAACACTGGCAGGAAAATGCGCCAGAGAGCCGTGCGTTCGCCAGCGATCAACCGTTCTGCCTTGATACCATGGAACCGCTGGAGTGGTTGCAGTGGGTATTAATCCCGCGTATGCATCAACTTCTGGAAAACGAGATGCCGCTACCGCAGAATTTCGCCGTCGCCTCCTATTATGAGATGGCTCTGGATAATGCCCATCCGGTACGTGAGCAGGTACTAGCGGAACTGGTCCTGCTGGATACGCTGTTTGCGGGCGGTGAGGTCTGATGCTGGAGATCGTCTATCAGGACCAGTGGCTGGTGGCGGTGAACAAGCCTTCAGGTTGGCTGGTGCATCGTAGCTGGTTGGATCGCGATGAAAAAGTGGTGGTGATGCAAACCGTGCGCGACCAGATTGGTCAGCACGTGTTCACTGCCCATCGCCTCGACCGACCCACCTCCGGCGTGCTGCTGATGGGGTTATCGAGCGAAGCGGGAAGACTGCTGTCGCAGCAGTTCGAGCAGCATCAAATGCAGAAACGCTATCACGCGATAGTTCGCGGCTGGCTGAGTGAAGAAGCGGTGCTTGATTACCCGCTGGTCGAGGAACTGGATAAAATCGCCGACAAATTCGCCCGCGAAAATAAAGATCCGCAGCCAGCGGTGACGCATTATCGTGGCCTGGCGACGGTAGAAATGCCGGTGGCAACCGGGCGCTATCCCACGACTCGCTATAGTCTGGTGGAGCTGGAGCCGAAAACCGGGCGCAAACATCAGCTACGCCGCCACTTGGCCCATCTTCGCCATCCGATTATCGGCGATAGTAAACATGGCGATCTGCGTCAAAATCGCAGCGCGGCGGAGCATTTTGGTTGCGAGCGGCTAATGCTGCACGCCAGCCAGTTATCGTTAACGCATCCCTTTACCGGCGAGCCGCTAGTGATTCGTGCTGGTCTGGACGACGTCTGGATGCGCGCTTTGTCGCAGTTTGGCTGGCGCGGCCTTCTCCCGCTAAATGAAAGGGTTGAGTTTGCCGACGACAGCGGTCAGGATGAGTGTGTTGAGGATAATCCAGGGAGATAGTTATGGCGGAAGTCGGAATTTTTGTCGGCACGATGTATGGAAATTCGCTCCTGGTCGCTGAAGAGGCGCAGGCCATTCTGAGCGGACTGGGGCATCAAGCAAAAGTGTTTGAAGATCCAGAGGTCAAAGACTGGGAATCATATACCGGGAAATACGTGCTGGTTGTGACATCGACCACTGGACAGGGTGATTTACCGGATAATATTGTGCAATTGTACGAAGGCATCAAAGACATGTATCAGCCGCATTTGCGCTATGGAATTATCGCGCTTGGCGATAGCACCTACGCCAACTTTTGCGGCGGCGGTATGAAGTTTGATGCGTTATTACAGGAGCAGGGCGGTAAGCGAATTGGCGATATGCTGATGATTGACGCCAGCGAAGATCCGGAACCTGAAAGCGTCTCTAACCCTTGGGTTGAGCGGTGGGCGGCGCTGCTTGCTTAAAAAGTTTCGCCCTCTCCCTACTTAGAGGGCGTCCCTTTTTACTTATTTTCAATGCCAGTGGCCGGATTAACGGTCAAAAAGATCGTAACAATTCTCCGCCATTCGGGCTTCAGGCATTTGCCTTAAAACCCGTGCCATACCAGGGGCTTTACCGGGCTATTTCACGGGGTCAAGAGAGTTGATTCACACTCCTGTCTTTTGTGCCGCTATTTCCCTTTCAGAACAGGCTTTGCTTTTCATTTCCGTGAACTATCCCCCATCCCGTTAGGCATAAGCCACAAATCAGATTTACTACTGCAATGAAAGCTGTGTATTTGCACGGTGAGCCCGCCAACCCCTCTTTTTATACTTTTCCTGCCAGTTACAAATGCAGTGCCAGATATAACGACAATTATGAAAAAACACTAACACGTCATTCTGAGTACCCTACAGGTTGTGCTGTTCAGAATGAACGTAGCTAACGCTATGATTCAGGAGTGCAACAATGAGTTCATTAAGTCAGGCGGCGAGCGGCGCTGAAAAGCGCACCAATGCTCGCTACTGGATAGTGGTGATGCTGTTTATCGTCACATCCTTCAACTACGGTGACCGCGCCACCTTATCCATTGCTGGTTCGGAGATGGCCAAAGATATTGGCCTCGATGCAGTCGGTATGGGGTACGTTTTCTCTGCGTTCTCATGGGCTTATGTTATCGGCCAGATCCCCGGCGGCTGGTTGCTCGACCGCTTTGGTTCAAAACGCGTCTACTTCTGGTCCATCTTTATTTGGTCCATGTTTACCCTGCTGCAAGGCTTCGTCGATATCTTTAGCGGCTTCGGCATTATCATCGCGCTGTTTACGTTGCGATTCCTTGTCGGTTTAGCTGAAGCACCTTCCTTCCCCGGCAACAGTCGCATAGTCGCGGCGTGGTTCCCGGCGCAGGAAAGGGGCACGGCGGTCGCTATCTTTAACTCTGCGCAGTACTTTGCAACCGTTATCTTCGCGCCAATTATGGGGTGGTTGACCCATGAGGTGGGTTGGTCACACGTGTTTTTCTTTATGGGCGGTCTCGGGATTATTATCAGCTTCGTTTGGTTGAAGGTCATTCATGAACCTAACCAGCATCCAGGCGTAAACCAAAAAGAACTGGAGTACATTGCCGCAGGCGGTGCGTTGATCAATATGGATCAGGCGAATGCCAAAGCGAAAGTGCCGTTTAGCGTCAAATGGGGCCAGATCAAGCAGCTACTGGGTTCACGCATGATGATCGGCGTGTACATCGGCCAGTACTGCATTAACGCCTTAACGTACTTCTTTATCACCTGGTTCCCGGTTTATCTGGTACAGGCGCGCGGTATGTCAATTTTGAAAGCCGGTTTTGTTGCCTCGGTTCCGGCCATCTGCGGCTTTGCGGGCGGCGTGCTGGGCGGCATTATTTCCGACTGGCTGATGCGTCGTACCGGCTCGCTGAATATCGCGCGTAAAACGCCAATCGTCATGGGTATGCTGCTGTCGATGGTGATGGTGTTCTGTAACTACGTCAACGTGGAGTGGATGATCATCGGCTTTATGGCGCTGGCCTTCTTTGGTAAAGGTATCGGTGCGCTGGGTTGGGCGGTAATGGCGGATACTGCGCCGAAAGAGATCAGCGGCCTGAGCGGCGGTCTGTTCAATATGTTCGGTAACATTTCCGGTATCGTCACGCCGATTGCTATCGGCTACATCGTTGGTACCACCGGTTCGTTCAACGGCGCGCTGATTTACGTCGGTGTCCATGCGCTGATTGCGGTGCTGAGCTATCTGGTGCTGGTGGGCGATATTAAGCGTATCGAACTGAAACCTGTCGCAGGACAATCATCATGACAACACAATCGAGCCCCGTTATCACGGATATGAAGGTCATCCCGGTGGCCGGGCATGACAGCATGTTGCTCAACATCGGCGGTGCACATAACGCGTACTTTACCCGCAATATCGTCGTGCTTACCGATAACGCCGGGAATACCGGTGTCGGTGAAGCGCCGGGCGGTGAAGTGATTTATCAGACGCTAGTCGATGCTATCCCGATGGTATTAGGCCAGGAAGTCGCCCGCCTGAATAAGGTGGTACAGCAGGTGCATAAAGGTAATCAGGCCGCCGACTTTGATACCTTTGGCAAAGGTGCTTGGACATTTGAGCTGCGGGTCAACGCGGTGGCGGCGCTGGAAGCCGCACTGCTCGACCTGCTGGGCAAAGCGCTCAACGTGCCAGTTTGCGAACTGCTAGGGCCGGGCAAGCAGCGCGATGCGGTCACCGTGCTGGGCTATCTGTTCTACGTAGGCGATCGCACGAAGACGGATTTGCCTTATCTGGAGACGACGCCGGGCAACCATGACTGGTATCACCTGCGCCATCAGCAAGCGATGAACAGCGAGGCGGTAGTGCGTCTGGCAGAAGCCTCGCAGGATCGCTATGGCTTTAAAGACTTCAAACTCAAGGGCGGCGTGCTGCCCGGCGAGCAGGAAATTGAAACCGCCCGTGCGCTGAAAAAACGCTTCCCGGACGCGCGTATTACGGTTGATCCCAACGGTGCCTGGCTGCTGGATGAAGCTATCGCACTGTGTAAAGGGCTAAACGATGTGCTGACCTACGCCGAAGATCCTTGCGGTGCCGAACAAGGTTTCTCTGGTCGCGAAGTGATGGCGGAGTTCCGCCGTGCGACCGGTTTGCCTGTGGCGACCAACATGATTGCCACTAACTGGCGCGAAATGGGTCATGCGGTGATGCTTAACTCGGTGGATATTCCGCTGGCCGATCCGCACTTCTGGACGCTTTCCGGCGCGGTACGCGTGGCGCAGCTGTGCGATGACTGGGGCCTGACCTGGGGTTGCCACTCGAACAACCACTTTGATATTTCGCTGGCGATGTTTACCCATGTTGGTGCAGCAGCACCCGGCAAGCCGACGGCTATCGATACCCACTGGATCTGGCAGGAGGGCGATTGTCGCCTGACCAAAAGTCCGCTGGAGATTAAGAACGGGAAAATTGCTGTTCCGGATGCGCCCGGGCTGGGCGTGGAGCTGGACTGGGATCAGGTTAACAAGGCTCATGAAGCCTACAAGAGACTGCCCGGTGGCGCACGTAATGACGCGGGTCCGATGCAGTATCTGATCCCTGGATGGACTTTTGACCGTAAACGCCCTGTTTTCGGCCGTCACTGATTACGCAAAAAGGATTGAATTATGAGCACTCAATTTACGACTCCAGTTGTTACCGCGATGCAGGTGATCCCCGTTGCGGGCCACGACAGTATGCTGATGAACCTGAGCGGCGCACATGCCCCGTTCTTTACGCGCAATATTGTGATTATCAAAGATAACTCCGGGCACACCGGCGTCGGTGAAATTCCCGGGGGCGAGAAAATCCGCCAGACCCTGGAAGATGCAATTCCGCTGGTGGTGGGTAAAACGCTTGGCGAATATAAAAATGTGCTGAACGCGGTACGTAACCAGTTTGCCGATCGCGATGCTGGTGGACGCGGTTTGCAGACCTTCGATCTGCGTACCACTATTCATGTGGTCACCGGTATTGAAGCCGCAATGCTTGACCTGCTCGGCCAGCATCTGGGCGTAAACGTCGCTTCTCTGTTGGGTGATGGTCAGCAGCGTAGCGAAGTCGAAATGCTCGGTTATCTGTTCTTCGTCGGCAACCGCAAAGCGACGCCGCTACCGTATCAGAGCCAGCCGGATGAGAAATGTGACTGGTATCGCCTGCGTCATGATGAAGCGATGACCCCGGATTCGGTGGTGCGTCTGGCGGAAGCGGCGTATGAGAAATATGGTTTCAACGACTTTAAACTGAAAGGCGGCGTGTTGGCCGGAGAAGAAGAAGCGGAATCAATTGTTGCGCTGGCGAAACGCTTCCCACAGGCGCGTGTGACGCTGGATCCAAACGGCGCGTGGTCGCTCAATGAAGCGATCAAAATTGGTAAGTACCTGAAAGGCTCTCTGGCTTACGCAGAAGATCCATGTGGTGCAGAGCAGGGCTTCTCCGGGCGTGAAGTGATGGCGGAATTCCGTCGGGCTACCGGTCTGCCGACCGCGACCAATATGATCGCCACCGACTGGCGTCAGATGGGGCATACGCTGTCGCTGCAATCCGTCGATATCCCGCTGGCGGACCCGCACTTCTGGACTATGCAGGGCTCAGTTCGCGTGGCGCAGATGTGCCATGAGTTCGGCCTGACCTGGGGCTCGCACTCTAACAACCACTTTGATATTTCGCTGGCGATGTTCACTCATGTCGCGGCTGCGGCACCGGGTAAGATCACCGCCATCGATACCCACTGGATTTGGCAGGAAGGCAATCAGCGCCTGACCAAACAGCCGTTTGAAATTAAAGGCGGCATGGTGCAGGTACCGGCGAAACCGGGTCTGGGCGTAGAGCTCGATATGGATCAGGTGATGAAAGCCCACGAGCTGTATCAGAAACACGGTCTGGGCGCGCGCGATGACGCTATGGGGATGCAGTATCTGATCCCAAACTGGACGTTTGACAACAAGCGTCCGTGCATGGTGCGCTAAGAAAATGCCGGTTCCTGCGGGGACCGGCATATTCGCGTTACCGGGTAAATGCTCATTTTAAGGACAGCTTATGAAGATAGTGATCGCACCGGATTCATACAAGGAGAGCCTGAGTGCGCTGGATGTTGCAACCGCGATAGAGCAGGGTTTTCGGGAAATTTATCCGGACGCGGAGTATGTCAAACTGCCGGTTGCGGACGGTGGCGAAGGAACCGTCGAAGCCATGGTCGCAGCTACTCAGGGGTATCAGGTTGAGGTCACCGTCACCGGGCCGCTTGGTGAACCTGTTGCGGCTTTTTACGGACTTTCAGGCGACAAGCAGTGCGCTTTTATCGAAATGGCGGCGGCGAGTGGTCTGGAGAGCGTGCCTTCGGCGCGACGTAACCCTCTGCTGACCACGTCATGGGGGACGGGAGAGCTTATTCGTCATGCGCTGGACGCAGGCGTGAAGCAGATTATTATCGGCATCGGCGGCAGCGCCACTAACGATGGCGGAGCCGGAATGGTACAGGCGCTAGGGGCGAAGCTGCTGACCCACGACAACCAGCAGATTGCGCTCGGCGGCGGTGCTCTGGATAGCCTGGCGCGTATTGACATCAGCGAGCTTGATGAACGTCTGGCTGAATGTCGTATTGATGTCGCCTGCGATGTGACTAATCCGCTGACTGGCCCGCAAGGGGCTACGGCGGTATTTGGCCCGCAGAAAGGAGCGACGGCGGAGATGATCGCCCGCCTGGATAAGGCGCTGGCCCATTTTGCCGGGATTATTCATCGCGATTTAGATCTCGACGTGCTGAACCTTGAAGGTGGCGGCGCGGCGGGCGGTATGGGAGCTGGCTTGTACGCCTTTTGCGGCGCGAAGCTGCGACCAGGAATTGAGATTGTCACCGACGCGTTGCATCTTGCCGATATTGTAGCGGATGCGGACCTGGTAATTACAGGCGAAGGGCGTATCGACAGCCAGACGATTCACGGTAAAGTGCCGGTTGGCGTGGCGAGGGTGGCTAAATGTTACAACCTTCCGGTGATTGGTATCGCCGGTAGCCTGACGGCGGACGTTGGTGTGGTGCACGATCACGGTCTGGATGCGGTATTCAGCGTGATTTATTCCATTTGCACGCTTGATGAGGCACTTGAAAATGCCGCCGAAAACGTGCGCATGACGGCGAGAAACGTCGCTGCGGTGCTGAAAATGGGGCAAGTATTATAAGTTTTCCCCGGTCGTGCAGCGGTATGACCGGGGATGACGATTTAAATGCCCATCAGCTTGCATGCTTCGCGTACGACGTTATCCATTTCATCCAGCAATTCAAGAAACTCCGGCTCTAGTTCTTCGGCGACGGTACCTGAGCGTAGCTGAGTCTCGATGGTCTGACACAATTTCTTCAAGCGAGGAACGCCGCTGTAGCCACAGCTGCCGTGGAGTTTATGAATCAAATCCAGCAACCCTTCCGGCTGCTCGCCGACCAGTTGCTCTTCCACTCTATTACGAACTTCCGGCATAAAGGCGATCAGCATCTGCAGCATTTCCTGCGCCAAATCTGGTTTCATCGCCGCCTGGCGTAGCGCCAGCTGCCAGTTCAGGGTGACGTTATGATCGATTGGCAGTTCGACAGCCTCAGTTACCGCGAGCGGTGCAACATTCTTGCCCGGCTGATAGCGCAGCAGCAGGCTGTAGAGCTTGTCTTCTTCAATCGGTTTCGCCAGATAATCATTCATTCCCGCGCTCAGGAGCTTTTCGCGCTGGCCTTCCAGCGCGTGCGCCGTCACGGCAATGACCGGGGTTTGCTGTTGATGAGGGAGCTGGCGAATCAGTTCACAGGCGCGAATACCGTCCATTTCTGGCATCTGAATATCCATCAGAATCAGATCCAGCTGCTTTTCTTTAGCCTCTTCGACGGCATTCTGGCCGCTGTCGCAAAGGATGACGTGCTGAACCAGATCTTCCAGCAGAGCCCCGATGAGCTTCAGGTTTGCCGGGTTATCATCGACCGCCATCACTGTCATCGGCAGTTTTTTACCATCTGAATGCGGTAATAAGATGGTGGGTTGCGTCTGACATGAAGCCGTCAGTGCCGGGAGTAGGCGCGTTGAGGTCAACGGTTTGAGTAAGCAGGCCGCTACGCCATCTTCTTTAAGCGCTTCGGCGCTGACCTGGGCGTGGCACGGCAGCGCCAGCAGCAGGTGATCCGCAAGCTTGCAGGCCCTTGTCAGCTTATCGCGATGCTGCTCCAGCTCGCGTACCGCCACTGGAATACCGGCTAACAGAATATCGTAATGAGCATCAGGCAGGGCGGACATGGTTGGGCTATAGACCACCTCTAACGGCGTTGTTGCCAGCAGTTCCATGGTGCACTGCGCCGCCATGGCGTTAGCTTCAATATAGGCCAGCTTTTTGCCTGTCAGACAGTCGGTTGACACGCTATCGGGGACAGCGTTAGGGTTAAGATCGAGGCTGATATGGAACCAGAACGTTGAGCCGCGATTAGGCTGGCTGTGGAATGAAATATCGCCGCCCATCTCCTTCACCAGGCGCTGGGTGATGACCAGCCCCAGCCCGGTACCGCCATGGCGGCGGGAAATACTGGCGTCAGCCTGGCGGAAAGCCTGGAACAGGCGTGACTGATCGCGCTCTGGAATACCGATACCGGTGTCGTGGATTTGTACTTCAATTTGCACTCTGGAGTTGCTAATTGTGCGCTGTTCCACCAGTACGTCGATATTGCCGTATTCGGTGAATTTAATGGCGTTACCCATCAGGTTGGTCACAATTTGCTGCAGGCGCAGCGGGTCGCCAATCACATTATCCGGAACATCATTTTTGATGTTCAGCGTCAGCTCCAGGCCTTTATCATGCGCTGAATGCGCTAATAATGTGACCACTTCATCCAACGAGTTGCGCAGCAGGAATGGGATACTTTCCAGAATCAGCTTGCCCGCTTCGAGCTTAGAGAAGTCCAGAACATCGTTAATGATTGCCAGCAGATTGTTGGCTGAACGCTCAATAGTCGTCAGGTGATCGCGCTGGGTGGTATTTAAATTGGTTTTCAGCGTCAGGCGCGTGAAGCCGATTACGCCGTTTAGCGGGGTGCGCAGCTCGTGGGACATATTAGCCAAAAACTCGGATTTAATTCGAGCGGCTTCCTGAGCACGCTTTTTCGCCAAATCCAGTTCGACGTTCTGAATCTCCATCTGCTCAAGCGTTTCACGCAGGTCGGACGTGGCCTGATCGACGTTATGCTGCATCTCTTCATGATAGGCCGCCAGCGACATGGCCATCGAGTTAATGCCGTTTTTGAGCATATCCAGTTCGCCGAGCATAAAGCCCTCGACGCGGCTATCAAGCTGGCCGCGGCGAATGCGGTCGACGGTATTCACCATATTGCGAATCGGACCTGTGACATCGCGCATCAGTCGCCAGCCGAAGATCAACGCAATACCGATACAGAAAAGCATCATCACGCTGGAGATGAAAATCTCTTTGTACTGCTGCAGCCGTACCGACTTGAGATCCAGCTCAAGGGCCACGTAGCCCAGCATGTTGCCTGGCATTTTAGCATCAGTCCCCGGTGATTCATCAGGTGAATAGCTTTCCGAGACGATCGGGGTGCGCAAAATCATCAAGTCACCATTGCGAATCACGCTTAAGCGCCGAGGGAAAGGAGCCCCCTTGGGAAGCTGAAGTTCGCCGGGATCAAGCTGAAAGTTGGAGGTGACAAACAGCTTGTTATGCGAGTCGTAGATAGAAATTGCGCGCACGATATCGGAATGGCGGCGGTGCAAAACGCTAATCAGCTGCCTGATGGACTCGCGGTTTTGCAGATTCATACCATATTCACTGGAAACCGCCAGCGGCTCAATAATACTGGCTCCAGCATCTTCCAGCTGGCGCTGAAGGTCGTTATAGCGGTGTGCGACGAAGAAAATACTGAGCAACAAACCGATCAGAACGGTGGGCGCCAGAATTAGAATCATCATGCGAGCACGAAGGCTGTAGTTGGTCATGTGGTTCCATTATGGGAGAATATATAAATTATCCTTCAGACTGCTTTCATGTCGGCTTCACTTGCTTGCCGCCGACGCATCTCTGAACGATCTCGTTATATTTAATTGAGACAAATCTCTACGATGGCGCAATTCTACTCTGCAAAACGGCGTGTGACGACGCGCCAGATCATAACCGTTACAGTCAGTGACCTTGACCCTTTTGGTCAAGGCGTTGCGCGTCATCAGGGTAAAGCGCTGTTTGTCAGCGGCTTATTGCCGCAAGAGCAGGCGGAAGTTGTCCTGGTCGAAGATAAAAAACAGTATGCCCGCGCGCAGGTTAAACGCCGTCTTAGCGACAGCCCGCAACGAGAAACACCGCGCTGCCCGCATTTTGGCGTCTGCGGAGGGTGCCAGCAACAGCACGCCAGCATCGACCTGCAGCAGCAGAGTAAACGCGCTGCACTTGCCAGGCTAATGAAACGCGATGTCGATGACATTATAGCCGCTTCACCTTGGGGCTACCGTCGGCGGGCGCGGTTGAGCTTGAATTATCAGCCAAAGACCCAACAATTACAGGTAGGCTTCCGGAAGGCTAATTCAAACGAAATTGTTGACGTGGTGCAGTGCCCTGTTTTGGTGCCCACTCTTGGTGCGTTATTGCCTGCGGTGCGGGAGTGTCTTTCCGAATTGAAATCGGTTCGTCAGCTTGGTCATGTCGAGTTGGTGCTGGCGGATAACGGTCCGTTGATGGTATTGCGCCACACTGCCACCCTTTCTGCGGCAGATAAAGAAAAACTGGAACGCTTTTCGCAATCTCACGGTCTTTCCCTGTATCTGGCACCGCAAAGCGAGATACTGGAGCATATTAGCGGGGAATCTCCCTGGTACACATCTGACGGTCTACGCTTAGTGTTCAGCCCGCGCGATTTTATCCAGGTGAACGATGGCGTAAACCAGCTTATGGTGCGCACGGCGCTGGAGTGGCTGGATCTTCAGCCAGAGGACCGGGTGCTGGATCTGTTCTGCGGGATGGGGAATTTTACCCTACCGTTGGCAAAGCGTGCTGCGCAGGTCGTCGGCGTAGAAGGGGTTCCCGCTCTGGTGGAAAAGGGGCGCGAGAACGCAACGCTCAACGGATTGCACAATGTAACGTTCTTTCATGAGAATCTGGAAGAAGACGTCACTCGGCAGGCCTGGGCGAAGCACGGTTTTGATAAAATTTTGCTCGACCCGGCGCGAGCCGGTGCGGCGGGCGTAATGTTACATATTATAAAGTTAGCCCCGCACCGGGTGGTGTATGTTTCTTGTAACCCCGCGACGCTGGCGCGCGATAGTGACGTTTTATTACAGGCGGGATATACCATTCAACGCCTGGCGATGCTGGATATGTTCCCCCATACCGGGCATCTGGAATCAATGGTGTTGTTTGAGCACAAGCATACACAAAATCATTCGAATCGCATCGAGGCGGCAACGGAGTGAATCCCCAGGAGCTTACTCAAGTCAGTGACCGAGGTGAGCGAAGGAAGCCAACATTGGTGCGGTTTGAAGAATGAAGTGTAAAGTTAAGGCTTGCCGACTTCGGCAGGCCGGTCCCTTAAGGAGAGGACAATGGTTGCGGTAAGAAGTGCACATCTAAATAAAGCTGGTGAATTTGACCCGAAGAAATGGATCGCGAGTCTGGGAATTTCCAGCCAGCAGTCGTGTGAACGCTTAGCCGAAACCTGGGATTACTGTCGAGAGAAAACGCAGGGACACCCGCAGGCCGATCTGCTGCTGTGGCGCGGCGTGGAGATGGTGGAGATTCTCTCCATGCTCAGCATGGATATCGACACGCTGCGGGCGGCGTTGCTTTTCCCGCTGGCGGACGGCAACGTCGTCAGCGAAGAAGTCATGCAGGAGAGCGTAGGTAAATCCGTCGTTACCCTCATTCACGGCGTGCGGGATATGGCCGCCATACGTCAGCTTAAAGCCACCCATACCGACTCGGTCTCTTCTGAACAGGTGGACAACATTCGCCGCATGCTGCTGGCGATGGTCGATGATTTCCGCTGCGTGGTTATCAAACTTGCCGAGCGGATTGCCCATCTGCGCGAAGTGAAAGATGCGCCGGAAGATGAGCGCGTGCTGGCGGCGAAAGAGTGCACCAATATCTACGCGCCGCTGGCCAACCGCCTGGGGATCGGTCAGCTCAAGTGGGAACTGGAAGATTACTGCTTCCGCTATCTGCATCCGGCGGAATACAAACGCATTGCTAAGTTGCTGCATGAACGGCGTATCGATCGTGAACATTACATCGACGAATTTGTGGGCCATTTACGCTCGGAAATGAAAACCGAGGGCGTCAAAGCCGAAGTGTACGGGCGACCAAAGCATATCTATAGCATCTGGCGCAAAATGCAGAAAAAGCACCTCGCATTTGACGAGCTGTTTGATGTGCGTGCGGTGCGCATTGTCGCCGAGCGTCTGCAGGATTGTTATGCCGCGCTGGGCATTGTACATACTCACTACCGTCATCTGCCGGATGAGTTTGACGACTATGTTGCCAATCCGAAGCCCAATGGCTATCAGTCGATTCACACCGTGGTGCTGGGACCCGGCGGCAAAACGATAGAAATTCAAATTCGTACTAAACAGATGCATGAAGATGCTGAGCTGGGCGTGGCTGCGCACTGGAAATATAAAGAGGGCGCCAGCGCGGGGGCCAGCGGCGCGCGCGGTTACGAAGATCGCATTGCCTGGCTGCGTAAGCTGATCGCCTGGCAAGAAGAGATGGCGGATTCCGGCGAAATGCTGGATGAGGTTCGCAGCCAGGTCTTTGATGACCGGGTTTACGTCTTTACGCCGAAGGGCGACGTTGTGGATTTACCTGCCGGCTCAACGCCGCTTGATTTTGCCTACCATATTCACAGCGATGTCGGACATCGCTGCATCGGAGCAAAAATCAGCGGGCGCATCGTACCTTTTACCTACCAGCTGCAAATGGGCGACCAGATTGAAATCATCACCCAGAAACAGCCGAACCCGAGCCGCGACTGGCTGAACCCGAACCTTGGCTACGTCACGACCAGCCGTGGGCGTTCCAAGATTCATGCCTGGTTCCGCAAGCAGGATCGCGATAAAAATATTCTTGCCGGGCGGCAGATCCTCGATGACGAGCTTGAGCATCTGGGTATCAGCCTGAAGGATGCGGAAAAACATCTGTTGCCGCGCTACAACTTTAACGAGCAGGACGAGCTGCTGGCTGCGATTGGCGGCGGTGATATTCGTCTCAACCAAATGGTAAACTTCCTGCAAGCGCAGTTCAATAAACCGAGCGCCGAGGAGCAGGATGCCGCCGCGCTGAAACAGCTGCAGCAGAAAACCTATACGCCGCAGAATAACCGCAGCAAAGATAACGGCCGGGTGGTGGTTGAGGGCGTTGGTAACCTGATGCACCATATTGCGCGTTGCTGTCAGCCGATTCCTGGCGATGAGATTGTCGGTTTTATTACTCAGGGACGTGGGATCTCGGTGCATCGCGCGGATTGCGATCAGCTTGCGGAATTACAATCGCATGCCCCGGAGCGCATTGTGGACGCGGTGTGGGGAGAAAGCTACTCGGCGGGCTACTCGCTGGTCGTGCGTGTTCAGGCTAACGATCGTAGCGGCCTACTGCGCGATATCACCACCATTCTTGCCAACGAGAAGGTCAACGTGCTGGGCGTTGCCAGCCGCAGTGATACCAAACAGCAGCTTGCCACAATCGATATGACCATTGAGATCTACAACCTGCAGGTGCTGGGCCGTGTGCTTGGCCGGCTGAATCAGGTACCGGATGTGATTGACGCCCGTCGTCTTCACGGCGGTTAAGATCGCTATTCTTTATAAGCCGGGTCAGGCGAAAGCCACCACCCGGCTTCTCTTAATCAGGAAAGACCCATGACCCAAATCGACCGGCTGCTCGGTATCATGCAGCGCTTGCGGGACCCGGAAAATGGCTGCCCATGGGACAAAGAGCAGACTTTTGCCACCATCGCCCCCTACACCCTTGAAGAGACCTATGAAGTGCTTGACGCTATTGCCCGCGAAGATTTCGACGATCTGCGTGGCGAGTTGGGCGATCTGCTATTCCAGGTCGTGTTCTATGCTCAGATGGCACAGGAAGAGGGGCGTTTTGATTTCAACGATATCTGCGCCGCGATCAGCGACAAGCTGGAGCGCCGTCACCCGCATATTTTCGGCGATGCTTCTGCGGGTAACAGCAGCGAAGTACTGGCGCGTTGGGAACAAATTAAAAGTGCGGAGAGGGCCGAAAAGTCTCAGCATTCTGCGCTGGACGATATTCCACATAGCCTGCCTGCGCTGATGCGTGCGCATAAAATCCAGCGACGCTGCTCGGCAGTAGGTTTTGATTGGACTTCGCTTGGCCCGGTTTTGGACAAAGTGCACGAAGAGATTGATGAAGTCATGCACGAGGCGCAGCAGGCGGTGATTGATGAAGCTAAACTGGAGGAGGAAGTCGGCGACTTGCTGTTTGCAACGGTCAACTTATCCCGCCATTTAGGGGTGAAAGCCGAAGTTGCATTGCAAAAAGCGAACCTCAAGTTTGAGCGCCGTTTCCGTGAAGTTGAGCGGATTGTCGCCGCGCGAGGCCTGGAAATGACCGGTGTTGACCTCGATACCATGGAAGATGTGTGGCAAGAGGTAAAACGCCAGGAAACTGATCTCTAAAGGGTTTTCGTGATCAAGCGCTATTTGTGTGATTTTTTAAATAACAAGCGCTTGATTTACGTCAAAAACATTTCGCCAAAAGCGGCTATTTTCTCACTCCCCGCGTTTGTGTGGGCCTGATGAAAAGGAGGGATAATGAAAGTTTGTGGCGTCAGTCATGATCGGGTATACTGCTTTCCCGTCCTGGTTATTCCATCGTCTTTTAAACCTAACTTCTCAGGTTCAGCATGACAACGAACTATATTTTTGTGACCGGCGGGGTCGTATCCTCTCTGGGTAAAGGCATTGCCGCAGCTTCCCTCGCAGCCATTCTCGAAGCCCGCGGGCTTAACGTGACCATGATGAAACTGGATCCGTACATCAACGTCGATCCGGGCACCATGAGTCCAATCCAACACGGGGAAGTGTTCGTTACTGAAGACGGCGCTGAAACCGATCTGGACCTGGGTCACTACGAGCGCTTTATTCGCACCAAGATGACCCGTCGTAACAACTTCACTACTGGCCGTATCTACTCTGATGTCCTGCGCAAAGAGCGCCGTGGTGATTATCTGGGCGCAACCGTACAGGTTATTCCGCATATCACCAACGCTATCAAAGAGCGTGTACTGGCCGGCGGCGAAGGCCATGATGTGGTGCTGGTTGAAATCGGTGGCACCGTTGGCGATATCGAGTCGCTGCCGTTCCTCGAAGCGATTCGCCAGCTGGCGGTGGATATCGGTCGTGAAAACGCGCTGTTTATGCATTTGACTCTGGTGCCGTACCTGGCCGCTGCGGGTGAAGTCAAAACCAAACCCACTCAGCACTCCGTTAAAGAGCTGCTCTCCATCGGTATTCAGCCTGACATTCTGGTCTGCCGCTCCGATCGCGCTATTCCGGCGAACGAACGTGCCAAAATTGCATTGTTCTGCAATGTGCCAGAAAAAGCGGTTATTTCGATGAAAGATGTCGATTCCATTTATAAAATTCCAGGCCTGTTGAAATCCCAGGGGCTGGACGATTATATTTGTAAACGATTCAGCTTAAACTGTCCGGAAGCGAACCTAGCCGAATGGGAACAGGTTATCTACGAAGAAGCAAACCCGGCAGGTGAAGTCACCATCGGTATGGTTGGCAAGTACATTGAACTGCCGGATGCCTACAAATCGGTGATTGAAGCGCTGAAGCACGGTGGTCTGAAAAACCGCGTAACCGTTAACATCAAGCTGATCGATTCGCAGGATGTCGAAACGCGCGGCGTCGAAATTCTGAAAAATTTAGACGCTATCCTGATTCCTGGTGGCTTTGGCTATCGCGGGGTTGAAGGTAAGATTGCCACTGCGCGCTATGCGCGTGAAAATAACATTCCATATCTGGGTATTTGCCTGGGTATGCAGGTTGCGCTGATTGAGTTTGCGCGCAACGTAGCGGGGATGGAAAACGCCAACTCCACGGAATTTGTGCCAGACTGTAAGTACCCGGTTGTGGCCCTCATTACCGAATGGCGTGATGAAGAAGGTAATGTCGAAGTGCGTTCTGATAAGAGCGACCTCGGCGGTACGATGCGCCTTGGCGCGCAGCAGTGCCAGTTGAGCGACGATAGCCTGGTGCGCCAGCTGTACGGTGAGCCAACCATTACCGAACGCCATCGCCACCGCTATGAAGTCAACAACATGCTGTTGAAACCGATTGAAAATGCGGGCCTGCGTATTGCGGGACGTTCCGGGGATGATCAGTTGGTCGAGATCATCGAGGTGCCGAATCATCCGTGGTTTGTCGCCTGTCAGTTCCATCCGGAGTTTACTTCGACGCCGCGTGATGGTCACCCGCTGTTTGCTGGCTTTGTGAAAGCCGCCGGTGAGTACCAGAAGCGTCAGGCGAAGTAAAAGAGTTAGAACGGCAATGCACCCATCCGGGTGCATTGTTTGTCTGGAGTTTTAGTTTAACTTGTACTGAGGAAAACCTAATGTCCAAAATCGTTAAAGTCATCGGTCGTGAAATCATCGACTCCCGTGGTAACCCGACTGTTGAAGCTGAAGTACACCTGGAAGGTGGTTTCGTCGGTATGGCAGCTGCTCCGTCAGGTGCTTCTACTGGTTCCCGCGAAGCGCTGGAACTGCGCGATGGCGACAAATCCCGTTTCATGGGTAAAGGCGTACTGAAAGCTGTTGGCGCGGTTAACGGCCCGATCGCTCAGGCAATCCTTGGCAAAGACGCCAAAGATCAGGCTGGCATCGACAAAATCATGATCGACCTGGACGGTACTGAAAACAAATCTAACTTCGGTGCGAACGCTATCCTGGCCGTATCTCTGGCTAACGCCAAAGCTGCTGCTGCTTCTAAAGGTCAGCCGCTGTATGAGCACATTGCTGAACTGAACGGCACCCCAGGCAAATACTCCATGCCGGTTCCGATGATGAACATCATCAACGGTGGTGAGCACGCTGACAACAACGTCGACATCCAGGAATTTATGATTCAGCCAGTTGGCGCTAAATCCCTGAAAGAAGCCGTACGTATGGGTTCTGAAGTGTTCCATAACCTGGCTAAAGTTCTGAAAGCTAAAGGCATGAACACTGCAGTTGGTGACGAAGGCGGCTACGCGCCGAACCTGGGTTCCAACGCTGAAGCTCTGGCTGTTATCGCTGAAGCTGTTAAAGCTGCTGGCTACGAGCTGGGCACCGACATCACCCTGGCGATGGACTGTGCAGCTTCCGAATTCTACAAAGACGGTAAATACGTTCTGGCTGGCGAAGGCAACAAAGCGTTCACCTCTGAAGAATTCACTCACTTCCTGGAAGACCTGACCAAACAGTATCCGATCGTGTCTATCGAAGACGGTCTGGACGAATCTGACTGGGATGGTTTCGCATACCAGACTAAAGTACTGGGCGACAAAATCCAGCTGGTTGGTGACGATCTGTTCGTAACCAACACCAAGATCCTGAAAGAAGGTATCGAGAAAGGCATCGTTAACTCCATCCTGATCAAATTCAACCAGATCGGTTCTCTGACCGAAACTCTGGCTGCGATCAAAATGGCGAAAGACGCTGGCTACACTGCCGTTATCTCTCACCGTTCAGGCGAAACTGAAGACGCTACCATTGCTGACCTGGCTGTTGGTACCGCTGCAGGCCAGATCAAAACCGGTTCTATGAGCCGTTCTGACCGCGTTGCTAAATACAACCAGCTGATTCGTATCGAAGAAGCCCTGGGCGAAAAAGCACCGTACAACGGTCGTAAAGAGATCAAAGGCCAGGCATAAGCCTGTCTTTATCTGATATGAAAATGCCAGCCTTCGGGCTGGCATTTTTTTGCCCGTAAATCACGATTACTTAAAATCCACCGCCATTTGCTGCGGAATAGAAAGCCCGCGCGTGGTCTGCACGCAGCGATCGATATAATCGGTAAAGCGCGGCGGTTTCGGCATCCCCATACTGAGCAACTTGTCGTTGCTAAATCGCACGTTGAGCGTGGCGAACGCGCCGTACAAACGCATTGCCTTCAGCATAAGGCGCTCGTTACACGGGCCAAAAATATCCTTCAGCTCGCGACGCATTTTAACCAGTGTCTCATAGCTGACCTGGGCGTACTTATTGCCAACCGGGGCTTGTTCCAGCGCCGATGCCATAGCGCTGTCGATATCCGCAAATCTCACGCTATTTTCTTCACCTGCCGAAATGTGCACTATCTCTCCGCGAGCAAGTGGGCTGTTGAGCAGCATTAGCAGCGCATCGGCGCAGTAATCGACGGGGATAACGTCAATGCGGTCTTCCATCGAACACATAAATTTTTGCAGCATCAGGCCCATGCTGAATACCCAGAAGATGCTGCTGGAAGGCTGACAGCCGTGATGAGTGTGACCAACCACAATCGAGGGGCGGGCAATAACCAACGGCAGTGTTGGGCACTCCTGCTGCATCAGGCGTTCTATGGTTGATTTAGAGTGGGTGTACTCGACCAGGTGCTCGGCGCGTTCACGGAACTCTGCGTTTTCTGCCACCAGTGAATCCTGTTCAGGTGAACACGACATTGCCGTGCCTACATGCAGGAAGCGCTGAAGGCTGATGATCTGTGCCATTCTCCGGACAAACTTAAGCGTTCCTTCGACATTTACTTTCCAGATGAGCGGGTTGTTGCCAAAGGAGGCGATGGCGGCGCAGTTGATAACGTGAGTGACCTGATCCAGGCGAGGGTCGGTAAGAAATACTTCCGGATCCGCCAAATCGCCCAGCAGAATGCTCCGTGAATTCAGTGCTGCCAGCTTCTCTTCTGCAATATTGAATTTACGCAGGTTTTCCTTTACCCGTTCAAGTGCGGCTGCATCATCATTGGCGCGAACCAGCAGTAGCAGATTAAATCTATTTTCCTGATTAAGAATATTTTCTAAAACTGCCCCGCCCAGAAATCCGGTCACGCCTGTAATTAACAATGTATTCATGAGTTCAATCTCATCATGGTTGGTTTACGGATTCTAGGAGCGGGAAATTAAACGGGAGGTAAATAAAAAATCCGTCTTTGTTCAATGTCTTAAGACTATTTTAAGCTTGTGGAATTTTACGGATCTGATTGGACTTCGGATAGTGATAATAAATTCATAATTTCATGTATCCATTTGTATCATAATGATATGTAAGTCTTTTTATTTTTATGGTTTTTATTTCTATTGCTGTTTTTTTAATGTTTTGTTACATCAAAAATTAAATTAGAATAAATTTGTTGCCAACGTAAGTATTACTCGGCTAATTAATGTTCGATTTAATCATGCAGCGCATTTAACATATTTCTACGGTATTGCCTTAAATGTTTGAGTACAGTATGCCAGCGTTTCTTCTGGAAGGAACATACCGACTTTGTGGGGAGCTCTTTGGTAGTTCGGAGTGTTTTTCATAACTATTGTTGTTATCCGATGATGTGCAGAAGTTTCAGCTCTGGTACAGAAATCACACTATTTTGGTAAACTTCAAGTGAATATAAGTCTCTGCTTTTTTATCATTTAAAATCATGTGGTTGTATGCTCTTTAATAATGCATATTTGTAATGATTACGTTGGTAGAGTGTTGTTTCGTAAAAAAGAGTATTATAAACAAGGGAATATATTTAGAGTGTTCCCCGCGCCAGCGGGGATAAACCGCTAATTAACCTGACGAATATAAGTACTGGGGGGGGCCCGCGCCAGCGAGGATAAACCGATACAGAGAATGTTGCTTCCTTCTCACATCCAGTGTTCCCCGCGCATAGCCAGAATGGGTGTTCCCCAATGATTCGCACCCATATCCTTGATCAGATAAATACTGGTAGCAAAATAGAGTGCAACGAAAATAAACTTACATAGTCTGGAGGGCTGGGCTAAAAAATGATTAATATGCATTTGTTTGCTCCTGAATAAGACATGACTACCAGCGCCTGGATGCGCCGCCACCGCGAAAATTATCACGCGATGAGCGGCCAGTACGAACGCTGTTACGGCCTGAAGATCTACTGTTCTTCTGTTCTGTCGCGGTGTTTGATGCCCTGACTATTTTTCTGAAGGCTCTTCCGGCGGCGGTCGGCGTCAGCATAAGAATCAAAAACACGATAAACGGCGTGGCGAAACCAAGCAGGGTGAATAGTTTCCCCCAGCCCGCCGCGTGGCCTGAAATGGGCAGCGCAAATGTAAGGACTATGGCTGTCAGACAAATCAGTCCCAGGGTTTTGAGGCCACCTTTTATGGCGATGCTCAGCAACACCACGGTCCAAATGAGCAGCGGCCAGCTCCATTGAGTTATTGCTCCGTCAACAAATATTAAGCATGGTTGATTATGATTTTATCTAATTATTTTCTGGATTTTAGCCAGTAATTATTTAAATGAAACTCTCTGTAAAGCATTTTATTGTATCCAAGGGAAAGCAACGCAGTTTTGCCTGACTATCCGCGATCTGCGATAATGCGCGCTCATAACCCCAAGCAGAGATGATTATGCAGTACCCGATTAACGAGATGTTCCAGACCTTGCAAGGCGAAGGTTACTTTACCGGCGTTCCCGCCATTTTTATTCGTTTACAGGGATGCCCGGTTGGTTGCGCCTGGTGCGATACCAAACATACCTGGGATAAGCTTGCCGATCGGGAAGTATCGCTGTTCAGCATTCTGGCGAAAACCAAAGAGAGCGATAAATGGGGCCCGGCAAGCGGCGAAGATCTGCTGGCTATCATCGGGCGTCAGGGCTGGACTGCTCGCCACGTGGTGATTACCGGTGGCGAGCCCTGTATCCATGATTTAACGCCGTTGACCTCTCTGCTGGAGCAAAACGGATTTAGCTGCCAGATAGAAACCAGCGGCACCCATGAAGTACGCTGTACGCCTCATACCTGGGTGACGGTATCGCCAAAAGTGAATATGCGCGGCGGCTATGGCGTACTTTCTCAGGCCCTACAGCGGGCTGATGAAATTAAACATCCGGTTGGGCGCGTGCGCGATATTGAAGCGCTGGATGAACTACTGGAAACGCTGGCTGACGAGAAACCGCGTGTTATTGCGCTGCAGCCTATTAGTCAGAAGGATGACGCGACGCGGCTGTGTATTGAGACCTGCATCGCCCGCAACTGGCGTCTCTCTATGCAGACGCATAAATATCTGAATATTGCCTGAATATTTCACCGGGCGGGCAATCGCCGCCCGGCGTATCCGCTATGCGTTTGACCAGCTTTGAATGGCGTCAACGTCATCCAGGTTTCCGTGAATCACTTGATACGATTTTTTCAAAATCACATCAGTATGCTGTGTTAATTCCCTGAAAATTCCTTTATTTAGCGCCTCATAACGACTGGCGTTTTGTTCAACTGGCATAAACTCATCTTTTACCCGGACCATATTTTCTATGGCCGCCTCGTAGGAAGGATACAGGCCTAATCCTACCGCGGTGTTAATGGCGGCGCCGAGGCTGGCGCAGCCGTTAATGGCGTTGCGTCTGGTGGGAAGGTTGAACACATCGGCAAAGATTTGCATAAACAGGTCGCTATTCGAACCCCCACCGGTAATGATGATGTGTTTAGCGAAATGCCTCATTTCATTGCACATATTGTCGTAGTTATTCTTCAACGTCAGCGCAACGCTCTCCAGAATCGAGCGGTAAATCCACGCATAGTCCATGCTGGAGTCAAAGCCGATCATAATGCCGCGTTTGTAAGGCTCCCATGGGTTGGTCAGCCAGTCCAGCACGGTCATCAGGCCGTTACAGCCCGGAGGGACGACAGAGGCTTTTTTATTGAGCAGATCCTCCGGCGAGAGCCCTTGCGCTTTGGCATCCTGAATCAAGGATTCGCCCAGCATGTCCCGCAGCCAGCTGACCGTCCACATTCCCTTACGAATGCCGTAGCCTTCATACAGCAGCGTTTCAGGAATAGAGGACATAATTGGCCAATACGCCACGGGATCCTTCGGCAATTGCTTACCATTCATCATCAGAGCGATATAGGTACCTAATGAGATAACCGCTGTTTCATCATCCAGCAGCCCTGCGCCAAGCGCTTCAACTGGCTTATCGCTGGTGGTGCAGACGACGGGCAATCCTGCCGGGAAGCCGGTGGCGAGAGCGGCCTGTTCGGTAAGGTGGCCTAAGATTGTCCCCGGCATCTGTACGTCAAAGAGCATGTGGCGAGGGATGTTAAATTTCTTCATTACCTCGTCATCGTCGCTCCACGACCAGGTTTTATAATCCACCGGCCATTGACCAAAGTAGTTGGCGATATTGTCTTTGAACTCGCCAGTTAAGCGGTGCGACAGATAACCGGAAAATGAGGTGACCCAGGCCACATCGGGATTGGTATGTTCATAAGGCCGGGTAACGCGTGCGTCCTGCCAGCTGATTAGCGGTTCTGCAGGCGTGCCGTCAGCTTTGAGTAACGCGCGACAGCAGCGGATGGAGCCCAGGCCGATACCGACAATATCCTCTTTATGGCCCGCAAACTGACTCATCAGATCTTTTCCGGCGAAGCATAAAGAGGTCCATAAATCATCGTCGGGATGTTCTGCGGTATCGGCATCCGGGGTATGCATTGGCTGTAGCAGGCCTTTCCCTTCACAGACTACGTTTCCTTGCAGGTCGTACATCACGACTTTGGTGCTCTGGCTCCCGCCATCGATTCCAATGATGTATTTCTTTGACATTATTATTCTCCTTTAAATTTTCACCATCACTCGCCGGTTGTTTCAGCGGCCAGCGATGTCTCGTTTTCTGGTGTGGCGTCGGCGCTACGTATTTTCCTGAACAGCAGAAAGGTAAAGAGGATCACCATGCACAGCGCGGCTAATCCCATCAGCCACATATTGCGATAGGCTTCTTCGGCAGGAAGGGTGTCCTGCCAGTGGCCGACAATCGGATAGACAAAAACGTCGGGCAGGAAGCCGATCACCGAGCAGATCCCGACGGTGGTTCCCATGATGTAGCTGGGCGTTCTGGCTTCGCCGGGGCAAGCCCAGTAGAGCCCGCGAGAGGCGTAGCAGGTAAAACCCAGCAGCAGAATCAGACCAATACCCATGGCAACGGATTGCGGGTTTGAGTTGGTTGCCAGCAGCGCGATGAGCGCCAGCACCCCAACGATCGACAGCAGTTGAATAACGCGGGTTGGCGATTTTACCTTGCTATAAGTCGTGATAATGCCCCCCAGCGGGCCGCAGATAGCACGGAAGATTTTGTTGATCACGATCCCCATATAGCTCGCGGCCACCAGCGACATGCCGTACATTTCGGTCAAGTAGTTGGTGGAGTAGCTGAGGATCGCGTAGATAGTAAAGACGCCAAAGATCACCATGCTGCAGTACCAGGTGGTGCTGATGCGCAGAACGGCGAGAATATCGCTTAACTGGAACGATTTTTTCTCCTCTTTCGCGGCGTTGCTGTGCTGAGGGGCATCGCTAACAAAGAACCAGCATAGTATTCCCAACAGGATATAAACCACGCTGTAGATAATGATTACCGTCTTCAGGCTGTTGCTGTCATCGGGTTCGAAACGGGAAAATGCCCACATGGTAAATACCGCCAGCGACATCACGCCCACGCCGCGCAGTCCCTCCATCCAGCCCATGATTTTTCCCTGCTCGCTATGGTCGCCAAGCAGAGAAGCGGCTTTAATTGACACCGACCACAGCATCAGAATCGTGGTGATAGCAAAGGCGATCTGAATACAAAGCATGACCCACAGTGGTGGGTAGGTAGCCATTAATAAACCAAGCAGGCCGGTAATAATCATTGCCGAGGTAATCATTTTACGATGGGAAAATTTATCGGCAATAACTCCGCTGGGGGCGTAAAGAATAATTGCGGCGATACCAAATGTGCTCATAATTAAGCCGATTTCGGTATTGCTGAATCCCATAAATTTGGCCATCGGGATCTGATAAATATATCTCAAATAGGCAAGGTCAAAGCTGACGCCGCCGCTAAAGCTAATAATGGCAAGCGTTATCCAACGGCGATATGAGGTTTGTTGCATATCGTAATCTCATTTTAATATACCCTTCATACTTCAAGTTGCTGATGCGTTGGCTGCGTTCACTCACCCGAATCATTTACTACAGTAAACTCATCGGGATTCATTAACTTGCCACCTTTCTGTAACTCGAATTATTCTGGGTGTAGACGAAAAAAAGAGAAAAGTAAACCGCCTTGTTCAGGTGGATTACTTTTCTCAGGTCTCTAGTAATTATGATTAGAAATAACATGCTGGCGTGGGTTTTAGTGTGAGAGTAATCACGATTCGTAGTTTTATGCTTAATCGTGATACGAAATATTCATCTGTGATTACGATCACATTAGAAGTCTGAGCATTGTGCTAAAAATTTACCCCAGTTACCAGAGATAATGAGAAAGGTGACTTCCCTCTAGCGGGGGAAGTTGCCTTTCTTTTTTTTTGCCTAAAAGAATTTGGAGCCAAACTATGTCGATCGAATCTCTTAATGCATTCTCAATGGATTTCTTCTCTCTGAAAGGTAAAACGGCGATTGTCACCGGCGGCAACAGCGGGCTGGGCCAGGCCTTTGCCATGGCGCTAGCGAAAGCCGGGGCAAACCTGTTTATCCCAAGCTTTGTTAAAGATAACGGTGAAACGAAAGAAATAATTGAAAAACAAGGTGTTGAAGTTGAGTTCATGCAGGTGGATATCACCGCGAAAGGCGCGCCTGAGAAGATTATCGCCGCCTGCTGCGAGCGCTTCGGCACGGTCGATATTCTGGTCAACAACGCCGGGATTTGTAAGCTGAATAAGGTGCTGGACTTCGGTCGTGCGGACTGGGATCCGATGATTGATGTTAACTTGACGGCGGCTTTTGAACTCAGCTATGAAGCGGCAAAAATAATGATTCCGCAAAATAGCGGGAAAATTATTAACATTTGCTCTTTATTCTCTTATCTTGGCGGCCAATGGTCACCGGCTTATTCTGCAACCAAACATGCGCTTGCCGGTTTCACTAAGGCATATTGCGATGAGTTAGGGCAATATAACATTCAGGTTAACGGCATCGCCCCTGGTTATTATGCAACCGATATTACATTAGCTACCCGCAGTAATCCTGAAACTAACCAGCGTGTGCTGGATCATATTCCGGCAAATCGTTGGGGGGATACTCAGGATTTAATGGGAGCAGCCGTATTCTTAGCCAGTCAGGCATCAAATTACGTTAATGGTCATTTGTTAGTTGTCGATGGCGGTTATCTGGTGCGTTAATTTGTAACCGGTGGTTTCTGTTTTTATTTATTATATTACACAATATCATTCAAGATGCATCGAGGTGGCAAGGGAATTAAATCCCCAGGAGCATAGATGACTATGTTATTGGGGGTTATGACAAATCCGCCGGGAGCGGATTTGAACGCTGCTTGCAGCGGCCCCGTAAGGGGTGAGGTCCATGGATGGACCGAATAATTCGCAGCCAACAAAGAGGCAGTTTGAAAGGTGACGTGTATATTCCGAATTAATTATCAGGAAGGAATTACTATGTCTCTATCCCGTGAAGCGATTGTTGACCAATTAAAAGAAATTGTTGGCTCCGATTGCGTAATTACTGATGAAACCGTTTTAAAGCGAAATAGTATTGACCGTTTTCGTAAATATGCGGACATCCATGGCGTCTTTACGCTGCCGCTGCCTGCTGCGGTCGTTAAGTTAGGTTCGACCGAACAGGTTTCTAACGTGCTGGCGTTTATGAACCAGCATAAGATCAACGGGGTTCCGCGTACCGGCGCATCCGCGACCGAAGGCGGACTGGAAACCGTGGTGGAGAATTCCGTGGTGCTGGACGGCGCCGGGATGAACCAAATCCTCAATATCGATATTGAAAATATGCAGGCGACCGCGCAGTGCGGGGTACCGCTCGAAATTCTGGAAAACGCGCTGCGGGCTAAAGGCTACACTACTGGACACTCACCACAGTCTAAACCGTTGGCACAGATGGGTGGCCTGGTGGCAACCCGCAGCATCGGTCAGTTTTCCACGCTGTACGGGGCGATTGAAGATATGGTGGTCGGGTTGGAAGCCGTGCTGCCTGACGGCACCATCACCCGCATCAAAAACGTCCCGCGTCGTGCTGCCGGTCCGGACATTCGCCACATCATTATCGGCAACGAAGGTGCACTGTGCTATATCACTGAAGTAACAGTGAAAATCTTCAAGTTTACCCCGGAAAATAACCTGTTTTACGGCTATATCCTCGACGACATGAAGGTCGGGTTTAACATCCTGCGCGAAGTGATGGTGGAAGGGTATCGCCCGTCAATTGCTCGCTTGTATGATGCGGAAGATGGCACCCAGCACTTTACTCATTTTGCCGACGGCAAATGCGTACTGATCTTTATGGCAGAGGGTAACCCGCGGATGGCGAAAGCGACCGGGGAAGGGATCGCGGAAGTCGTTGCGCGCTATCCGCAGTGCCAGCGCGTGGACAGCAAGCTTATCGAAAACTGGTTTAATCACCTGAACTGGGGCCCGGAAAAAGTGGCCGCCGAGCGCGTGCAGATCCTGAAAACCGGCAATATGGGATTCACCACTGAAGTTTCAGGCTGCTGGAGCTGTATCCATGAGATCTATGAAAGCGTGATCCACCGTATTCGTACCGAATTCCCGCACGCCGACGATATCACTATGCTGGGCGGCCATTCATCTCATAGCTATATGAACGGCACTAACATGTACTTCGTTTATGACTACAACGTGGTGGACTGTAAGCCGGAAGAGGAGATCGATAAGTACCACAATCCGCTGAACAAGATTATCTGCGAAGAGACGATTCGCCTTGGCGGTTCTATGGTGCATCACCATGGAATTGGCAAACATCGCGTTCACTGGAGCAAGCTGGAACACGGTAGCGCATGGCCGCTGCTGGAAGGTCTGAAGAAGCAGTTTGATCCCAACGGGATTATGAATACCGGAACGATCTACCCGATTGAGAAGTAGCTAGTTATACGCAAAATATACGCAAAATCATTCGCGTTGCATCGAGGCGGCAAGTGAATAAGTCTCCAGGAGCGTACAAGAGTACGTGACTGGGGCTTATGAACGTAGCCAACGAAGAGGCAGCGTGAAGGATGACGCGTATAAGCGGCTTCTCAATTGGGAAGCCACACTTTTACCGGACCATGAAGGGGTAGAAATGAACACTTCACCGGTGCGAATGGACGACTTACCGCTTAACGGTTTTCACTGCCGCATTGCCGCGCTGACTTTCGGTGCACATCTTGTCGATGGATATGTCCTCGGCGTTATCGGTTACGCCATTATTCAGCTCACCCCCGCCATGCAACTGACGCCTTTTATGGCCGGCATGATCGGCGGTGCCGCGCTATTGGGGCTTTTTATCGGTAGCCTGATCCTGGGATGGGTTTCGGATCACATTGGCCGCCAGAAAATTTTCAACTTCAGCTTTGTGCTGATTACCGTCGCTTCATTTCTGCAATTTTTTGCTACTACGCCCGAGCAGCTGATTGGTTTACGGATCCTGATAGGGATCGGCCTCGGCGGGGATTACTCCGTGGGTCACACGCTGCTGGCCGAGTTCTCGCCGCGCCGACATCGGGGGATTCTACTCGGCGCATTTAGCGTGGTGTGGACCGTGGGTTACGTACTGGCAAGCCTTGCCGGTCATCATTTTATAAGCGAAAACCCGGATGCCTGGCGCTGGCTGCTGGCATCGTCTGCTCTACCGGCGCTATTGATTACGCTGCTGCGCTGGGGAACGCCGGAATCCCCACGCTGGTTGATGCGTCAGGGTCGATTCGCTGAAGCCCATGCCGTGGTGCAGCGCTGCTTTGGTATGCACGTACAACTGGGCGATGAGGTAACGAAAGAGACGAATAAACATATCCGAACCCTGTTCTCATCGCGCTACTGGCGACGCACGGCCTTTAATAGCATCTTCTTTGTTTGCCTGGTGATCCCCTGGTTCGTTATCTACACCTGGCTGCCGACGATTGCCGAAACCATTGGCCTTGAAGATGCGCTAACTGCCAGCTTGTTGCTGAATGCGCTACTGATCGTTGGTGCGCTGCTGGGTCTGGTATTAACCCATCTGCTGGCCCATCGCCATTTCCTGCTCGGCAGCTTTTTGCTGCTGGCGGCGACATTAATTGTCATGGCCTGCTTACCGACCGGTAGCCACTGGACGTTGCTGCTTTTTGTCTTATTCAGCACCACAATTTCGGCGGTGAGTAATCTGGTAGGGATTTTACCCGCAGAAAGCTTTCCCACGGACATTCGCTCTCTGGGTGTGGGATTCGCTACCGCCATGAGCCGGCTCGGCGCCGCAATCAGCACCGGCCTGCTGCCCTGGACCCTGGCGCAATGGGGGATGACGGTGACGCTGCTGCTATTGGCCGGAGTATTGCTGGTTGGCTTCGTGGTGACCTGGCTATGGGCTCCTGAGACCAAAGCGCTGCCGCTGGTGGCAGCCGGAAGCGGCGACCAAAGACAAGGAGGTAAAAATGAACATTCTATTGGCGTTTAAACCAGAGCCTGATGCTAGCATGTTGGCAGAAAAGGACTGGCAGGCTGCCGCGCTGGATACCTGCGGGCCGGATGTTTCGCTATTGCGCAGCGCTATTGGTGCCGATGAACAGGCCGCCGCCGCGCTGCTGCTGACACAGCGTGGTGCGGGCTGTGAGATGACCCTGACCGCATTAAGCATTGGTGATGAACGTGCGCTGCACTGGCTACGCTACTTTGCCGCGTTAGGGTTTGAGCGGCAGGTACTGCTGGAGGCAGCTGGAGACCTGCGATTTGCACCATCGTTTATTGCCGGACAGCTTGCCGACTGGCAGCGCAGCCACGGTGCGGAACTGATTGTCACTGGCTGTCAGAGCAGCGAGAGTCAGAATGGGCAAACGCCGTTTTTGCTGGCGGAAATGCTGGACTGGCCCTGTTTTACCCAGGTCGAACGTTTTACCCTTGAGCCACCTTTTGTTGTCGTCGAGCAGCGAACGATATCTGGTATCCGCCGCTGTCGGGTACGTCTGCCCGCGGTGATTGCGGTCAGGCAGTGTGGCGAAGTGGCGCTGCCGGTTCCCGGTATGCGCCAGCGTCTGGCAGCGGCAAAGGCGGAGGTTGTACGCCAGGCTGTGACCGTCGAGGCGATGCCCGTAGTTCAGTGTTTGCGTCTGACTCGCCCGGAACAGCGGCGCTGTGCGGTGATAATCGAGGGAACAACGGCGCAGGAGAAAGCCAGAAGCCTATGGGAAAACTATCTACGCCAGAGGATGAAGCCATGAAGATAGCGATAGTTATGGCAACCAGTGATAGCGCCGCGATGGGTAACTGGCTGGCGACAAACAATATTGGCCCGGCGGAACTGGAGCGCTGGATTTTCGATGCTGAACCGGATGTGGCTGAACAGGTCCTTGATGCATTGGTCAGCCAGTGGCAGCAGACGCCGGTCGATATGTTGATATTTCCGGCGGGCATATTGGGCGATGAGCTGGCCACCCGGCTGGCGTGGCGCTTACAGGGCGGCTGCGTATGTCAGGCGTTATCCGTGAGTACACCAGAGGGCCGGGTGACGAAGTCTCATTGGGGTAATGCGCTGATTGCGACGCTGGAGGTAACGGCACGACCGCTTTGTCTGTCACTGGCGCGCCAGCCCGGGGTTAATACGCCTACCGATCTTCCTGCCGATATGACGACTCGCCATATCGCGCCAGCGGCGTTACCCGACTGGCTAATCAGCGTTGAAAGCGTCAAGCGTTCGGGAGTCCATCCCTTACAGGAGGCGAAGCAAGTGCTGGTTGTCGGACAGGGCGGCGAGGGCGTCGATGCCGATAACATTTCAGTGCTGGCGCGCAATCTGGGTGCAGAAGCAGGCTATAGCCGCGCGCGGGTGATGAACGGCGGCTACGATGCGGAACGGCTGATTGGTATCTCAGGCCATCTGCTGGCTGCGGATGTTTGTATTGTCGCTGGGGCATCCGGGGCGGCGGCGCTAATGACGGGGGTCAGGGATAGCCGGTTTATTGTGGCGATCAATCGTGACCCCAGCGCGCCAGTATTTACTCAGGCGGATGTCGGCATTGTGGATGATTGGCTACCGGTACTTGACGCGTTGGTAGCTTGCGCCGACATTTCGCCGGATGGCGGCTAGCGCCTTATTCGGCCTACAGGTTGTGGTCCGGTAGCCCGGGTAAGGCGTTTACGCCGCGACCCGGGAACAAAGCCGATAAATTAATTAAGCTGCTTCGCTAATTTCCATACCGTGGTGTTGGTGGTTGACAGGGCCGCGACGCCAGCCTTCATCGCATTACGCGCATCTTCCTCATCGCAAACTAACCCCCCGGCGATCAGCGGCTGGCGAATTTTCTCCGTCACCCATCCCAGGACTTTCGGCATACAGCCCGGCAGGATTTCGATGCAATCAGGATTAGACTGCGCCACCTGCTTATCAATATTGTGAAAGGAGATGGAGTCAACGATAAACAGGCGATGAATGCAGAAAAATCCCTCCGCTCTGGCTGCTTTTAGCATCGGCGCTTTGGTACTGATGATACCGTCCGCTTCGGTAACCAGCTTCAAAAACTGAATCACTACTTCTTTATTGGACGCTCCCTCCAGCAGGTCGACGTGAACAAATGCATATTTCCCGGCGTTTTTGATTTTCTTGACGATGTTGCTGATGGTGCAGATATTGCCATATAGCACGGAGATAAACTGGCATTCGGAATCAATGGCCAATTGCAGGCTGGCGTTATCTTTGACGGCCGCAATGACCGGATTTTGTCGTAGCAGGTGTAGCAGGGGCATGGTGTTTCCTTCGTAGATTTATTACCCAAAACGGAATGTGATACCAAAACCAGAGTCAGGATAGCGCCATTCTTTCAGCGTTGCCTCATCGCATAGCAACCGGCAGGTGCCGCACTCCAGGCAGCCACGATAATCGACCCGCAGCTCACCTTCCGCCGTGCGTGAGAAAAGCCCGGCGGGGCAGGATTGAATCAACAACTCGGCGATTTCCGGAGTCGGTGAAGCGGACGGAACAATATGCGGATAGTCGGCGGGACGCCAGACGTTGCGGGCTATAGACATCGTAAACTCCTGACCAGATCGCCTGCCAGATGGCGCAGGCCGTGACGGCGAAGATGACGCCAGACTACCTGGCGCAGCGGCGGAACGGGGCGCTCACCCTGCTGCCAGAGTTCGCGGGAAATGTCTTCCATTAGCGCAGGCCACTGGCGATACCAGCCGGGGCGTTGCAGCAGCGCGGGCACATGCTGATAGCGCTGAAGAACTTCCCACAGTACGCTGCGCTCAACGTCCCGATGATATTGTGCAAACAGGTTTTGCGGTGTGCTTTGCTGACAGGCTCGAATCAACGTTTGCGCCGCCGCCTGAGCACCGATGAGCGCCATATCCATCCCGCGCACGGTAAAGCCGGTATTGATACAGGTGCGCAGCGCATCACCAACCAGTAGCCAGCCGTCTCCGCCGTACTGCACGGGCATGCTATGCAGACCGCCTTCGGGCACCAGATGCGCACCATACTCGAGCGTTTCACTCCCACGTAGCAAAGGGCGCAGGGCCGGATGTGATTTGAGATTCTCCAGCAGTTCAGAGGCCGGAGCCGCGGCTTTTCCCAGCGAGGAGAGCGGGCAAACAATGCCGAATGAGAGTGTATCCTGATTGGTATAAAGAAACGCGCCGCCGGGCAAATCCCCGCAGACGCCGCCGGTGAAGAGCATCGCCGCTCCCTCGTTACCTTCCAGGCGGAAGCGATCCTCCAGCGTTTTTTGCTCCAGCGCCAGCACCGCTTTAATCCCTAACGCCATTGATGATGGGGAAGGGCGAGGCACTAAACCATGCCGCTCCGCCAGCTCACTGTTAGCCCCTTCAGCCAGTACGACGTAGCGGGCGCGCAGGGTTTCGTTATCGCAAATGACGCCGCAGACCCGACCATTTTCGCGATACAGCGCCTCGACCGTCGCCCCGGTAATACACTGGACGCCTTCATTTTCAGCCTGGCCGACAAACCACGGATCGAAGCGGGCGCGCAGCAGGCTCCAGGAGTCGCCGTTGGGTTGCTGGCTGGAATACGTCGTTGCGCCGTTTGCGGTCAGCAGGGCCAGACTTTCCTGGGTGATGCGTCGTTCTAGCGGAGCGGATTGCTGAAAATGAGGAAGGAGTTCGGCAAGCGCATGGCAATACAGCCGCCCGCCGGAAAGATTTTTACTGCCGGGAAGTTCGCCGCGTTCAAGCAACAGAACGGAAAGTCCTGCCCGCGCACAGCGTAAAGCACAAGCGGTGCCAGCTATCCCTGCACCAATGATAATAATATCAAAATCGTCAGCCATATTGCGCCCCAGATATCCAGAGCGCATAAGCTAACATGACGTTATTTAAGGAATATTGACCGCCGACACAAACGCTTTAATCACTCGCCGCGATAGACGCAGCCCGCCGTGCAGGTCTCTTTAATCATCACCGCGCTCAGTAGCGGAATCAGAGGTTTCATCTGATCCCAGATCCATTTTGCCAGCACTTCGCTGGTGGGATTTTCTAGCCCCGGAATATCGTTCAGATAATAGTGATCAAGCCTGTCGTAAGTCGGCTTAAACGCGGCCTTCAGCTCGGCAAAATCCATGATCCACCCGGTATGGGGATCGACTTCACCGGTAATCTCCAGGCGCACCATAAAAGAGTGACCATGCAGGCGACCGCACTTATGCCCTTGCGGTACATGCGGCAGGTGGTGAGCGGCTTCGAAGGTGAAATCTTTAAACAGCGTGGTGGACATCTTTTATTCTCAATATGGCAAAAAAACCGCCGTAGGGTACCGGAAAGCACCTTTTTTCGCATTAACTAAAACGGCCCTGAACAGAAAATGGACACATTCACTCGGTTTATTCAAATTAATTTATTATATTTCATAGGGTTATTTAATCTATTTTGTTGTTAACAACTATAACTAAAACAGGTTAGTCCATTTGGTTATTTGTTATTTCCATCCCTTCTTTAATTGTTACTATCTGCACCGTTACCCTTCTATTCTCTTCTGTTTTATCGCGCTGACAGGCTGCGACTAACAGCTTTGCTTACTGGAACATAACGACGCATGACGACACAGGCCCCACCTTCCAATTTGCTACCGCTGAGTCCGGAGCAAATGGCGCGCCTTCAGGCGGCCACGACTGACTTCACGCCAACCCAGCTGGCCTGGGTTTCCGGCTACTTCTGGGGCGTGCTGAACCAGCAGCCCGGCGCGGCTGTTGTCGCTCCAGCCCAGGCAGCAGAAGTCCCTTCTATTACCCTTATTTCGGCATCACAAACCGGTAACGCCCGCCGCGTCGCTGAAGCGCTGCGTGACGATCTGCAGGCCGCGCAGCTGAACGTGAAACTGGTTAACGCAGGCGACTATAAATTCAAACAAATTGCCTCCGAGAAACTGCTGGTTGTCGTGACGTCAACACAAGGCGAAGGTGAGCCGCCGGAAGAAGCCGTCGCGCTACATAAATTCCTGTTTTCGAAGAAAGCGCCGAAGCTGACCGATACCGCGTTTGCCGTATTTGGCCTTGGCGATACTTCCTATGAATTCTTCTGCCAGTCCGGCAAGGATTTTGATAACAAGCTGGCCGAACTGGGCGGTGAACGCCTGCTCGACCGGGTTGACTCTGATGTGGAATACCAGGCTGCCGCTGCTGAATGGCGCGCCCGCGTGGTTGACGTGCTGAAAGCCCGCGCGCCTGCTGCCGCGCCGTCCCAACTGGTGACCAGCGGGGCGGTGAATGAGATTCACACCAGCCCGTATACTAAAGAAGCACCGCTGACCGCGACGCTTGCGGTGAATCAAAAAATCACCGGCCGCGACTCAGAAAAAGATGTGCGCCATGTTGAAATCGACCTCGGCGACTCCGGCCTGCGCTACCAGCCGGGCGATGCGCTGGGCATCTGGTATCAGAACGATCCGGCTCTGATTAAAGAACTGGTGGAGCTGCTGTGGTTGAAGGGCGATGAACCAGTGACGGTTGATGGCAAAACCCTGCCGCTTGCCGAAGCGCTGGAGTGGCATTTCGAGCTGACGGTTAACACCGGCAACATCGTCGAGAACTATGCCACCTTAACCCGCAGCGAATCTCTGCTGCCGATGGTGGGCGATAAGGCGCAGCTGCAACATTACGCCGCGACCACGCCGATCGTTGACATGGTGCGTTTCTCTCCGGCACAGCTGGATGCTCAGGCACTAGTCGACCTGCTGCGTCCGCTGACGCCGCGCCTGTACTCTATCGCCTCTTCGCAGGCGGAAACTGAAAACGAAGTGCACGTCACCGTTGGCGTGGTTCGCTATGATATCGAGGGCCGCGCCCGCGCTGGCGGAGCCTCCAGCTTCCTTGCCGACCGCGTCGAAGAAGATGGCGAAGTTCGCGTCTTTATCGAGCATAACGATAACTTCCGTCTGCCTGCTAACCCACAGACGCCAGTTATCATGATTGGCCCGGGTACCGGCATCGCGCCGTTCCGTGCCTTTATGCAGCAGCGCGCGGCAGAAGGAGCAGAAGGCAAGAACTGGCTGTTCTTCGGCAACCCGCACTTTACCGAAGATTTCCTCTATCAGGTGGAGTGGCAAAGCTACGTCAAAGAGGGCGTACTGAGCCGCATCGACCTGGCCTGGTCTCGCGACCAAAAAGAAAAAGTATACGTACAAGACAAACTGCGCGAGCAGGGGGCTGAACTGTGGCGCTGGATTAACGACGGCGCCCATATTTATGTCTGCGGCGATGCCAATCGTATGGCAAAAGACGTTGAGCAGACGTTGCTGGAAGTGATTGCCGAATACGGCGCGATGGACGCCGAGGCGGCGGACGAATTTTTAAGTGAGCTGCGCGTAGAGCGCCGTTATCAGCGAGATGTCTACTAATGAGCGAAAAACATCCAGGCCCGCTGGTGGTCGAAGGTAAACTGGTCGATGCCGAGCGCATGAAGCTGGAAAGCAACTACCTGCGCGGCACCATTGCGGAAGATCTGAACGACGGCCTGACCGGCGGTTTTAAAGGCGATAATTTTCTGTTGATCCGCTTTCACGGCATGTATCAGCAGGATGACCGCGATATTCGCGCCGAGCGTGCGGCGCAGAAGCTGGAGCCGCGTCACGCGATGCTGCTGCGCTGCCGCCTGCCGGGCGGGGTGATCACCACTAAACAGTGGCAGGCGATTGACAAATTCGCCGCCGATAACACCATTTACGGCAGTATCCGTCTGACGAACCGTCAAACGTTTCAGTTCCACGGTATTCTGAAGAAGAACGTCAAGCCGGTGCACCAGATGCTGCATTCGGTCGGGCTGGATGCGCTGGCGACCGCCAACGATATGAACCGTAACGTGCTGTGTACCTCTAACCCGAACGAGTCTCAGCTGCATGCTGAAGCCTACGAATGGGCGAAGAAGATCTCCGAGCACCTGCTGCCGCGCACCCGCGCTTATGCTGAGATCTGGTTGGATCAGAAGAAGGTCGCCACCACCGATGAAGAACCGATCCTCGGTCAGACCTATCTGCCGCGTAAGTTCAAAACCACCGTGGTGATCCCGCCGCAGAACGATATCGATCTGCACGCTAACGATATGAACTTTGTAGCGATTGCCGAAAACGGCAGGCTGGTGGGCTTTAATCTGCTGGTTGGCGGCGGTTTATCCATCGAGCACGGCAACAAGAAAACCTACGCCCGCACGGCGAGCGAATTCGGCTATCTGCCGATTGAGCATACCCTGGCGGTGGCGGAAGCAGTGGTGACCACCCAGCGCGATTGGGGTAACCGTACTGACCGTAAAAATGCCAAAACTAAATACACCCTGGAGCGCGTTGGCGTTGAGACCTTTAAGGCGGAGGTGGAGCGCCGGGCGGGCATCAAGTTTGAGCCGATTCGTCCGTACGAGTTTACCGGCCGCGGCGATCGCATCGGCTGGGTGAAGGGGATCGACAATAACTGGCACCTGACGCTGTTTATTGAAAACGGTCGTATCCTTGATTACCCGGGACGTCCGTTGAAAACCGGCCTGTTGAAGATTGCGAAGATCCATAAAGGTGAATTCCGCATTACGGCCAACCAGAACCTGATCATTGCCGGTGTTCCTGACGATCAGAAGGCGAAGATCGAGAAGCTGGCCCGCGATCACGGTTTGATGAATGCCGTCACGCCGCAGCGTGAAAACTCCATGGCCTGCGTGTCGTTTCCGACCTGTCCGCTGGCGATGGCTGAAGCCGAACGCTTCCTGCCATCGTTCACCGATAAAGTCGAGGGAGTGATGAGCAAGCATGGTGTCGCTGATGAGCATATCGTCACCCGCGTGACCGGCTGCCCGAACGGTTGTGGCCGCGCTATGCTGGCAGAGGTAGGCCTGGTGGGTAAAGCGCCGGGTCGCTACAACCTGCACCTCGGGGGTAACCGCAGCGGGACGCGTATTCCGCGCATGTATCGGGAAAATATTACCGAGTCGGAAATTCTCGACTCCCTTGACGAACTGGTAGGGCGCTGGGCGAAAGAGCGTGAAGCGGGTGAAGGCTTCGGCGACTTTACGGTGCGTGCGGGCATCATTCGCCCGGTGCTTGACCCAGCCCGGGATTTCTGGGAATAACATCCAGCAGCCCGGCGGCGCTTCGCTTACGGGTTTTGTAGGCCGGGCAAACGTAGTGCCGCCCGGCGAAACAGGCAAATGAGGTTTTTATGTCCGTACTCGATCTAAAAGCGCTTAATGCATTACCGAAGGTCGATCGCGTTTTGCAACTGGCGGAAACCAACAGCCAGCTGGAAAAACTGAGCGCAGAAGAGCGTGTCGCGTGGGCGCTGGAAAACCTGCCGGGCGAATACGTGCTCTCTTCGAGCTTCGGTATTCAGGCGGCGGTGAGCCTGCATCTGGTTAATCAGATTCGCCCGGATATTCCGGTTATTCTGACCGATACCGGCTATCTGTTCCCGGAAACCTATCAGTTTATCGACGAGTTAACGGACAAGCTCAAGCTGAACCTGAAGGTCTATCGGGCGAAGGAGAGCGCAGCCTGGCAGGAGGCGCGCTACGGCAAGCTGTGGGAGCAGGGCGTTGAGGGCATTGAGAAATACAATGACATCAATAAGGTTGAACCGATGAACCGGGCGCTGGAAGAGTTGAATGCGCAAACCTGGTTTGCGGGCCTACGCCGCGAGCAGTCCGGCAGTCGTGCGCATTTGCCGGTGTTAGCTATCCAGCGCGGCGTGTTTAAGGTTCTGCCAATCATTGACTGGGATAACCGTACCGTCTATCAGTACCTGCAAAAACACGGCCTGAAATACCATCCACTGTGGGATCAGGGATACTTGTCGGTAGGGGATACTCACACCACCCGCAAATGGGAACCGGGCATGGCTGAGGAAGAGACGCGGTTTTTTGGGTTGAAAAGAGAGTGCGGATTGCACGAAGGTTAATATAAGAGTCCCGGCACTGCCGGGATTTTTTTACCTGAATAGTTAATTAATTATTCGATGCCTTTCTAAATTTTTCCGTTATTGTTGAGTGCAGCAAAATCCGGCTCCGGGCAATTCTGACCAAAGTTTTCTGCCCATGGGAACGGCGCGCCGTTTTTCACGTAGCGCTTGTACAGACGTCGTGCTGATTGGGGATCCTGAGCCCATATCCAGCCTGTCGCATTGCACAGTACGGCGGCATAGGCCTGTGATTTTCGCGGCAATAAATCGGCGGCTTTCTCTGCAAGTTTCACCGCCTGCCAGCGATAGTGCATAAAGTGGTTATCCTGCTTGGGTTGCGATAGTTGAACGCGATGCTGTTCACCGGCGCTAATCCATGATTTGATGGTTGGATCAGCTTCCGGACCCCAGCTGTAATACGGCCATGAATACCAGCCCTCATAGAGCGCAAAATCCGGCGCCATCTCATAGCCCGTCAATTCCATCCCCTGATGGCGCAGAATCAGGGCGGCCTGCCACCATGCCTTTGCCTGAGCTGTTTTTTGCCCGTTTTTCGGCAGGGTATTGATAAACGCCTGCGCGGCATCACGATTCTCCTGAAGGGCAAAATAAGTCAGCGCTTTTTGATACTGCCCTTCACGCATCAGGCGGCGGGCGAGCAGGGTGCGTAGCCTGACGTCCACACTATAGCGCTCTGCATTTTCTGACTTATTGAGCAACGAAGGCGAAGGTGCGGGGACATATTTATCTACAAACGCGATAAGCTCTTTTAGCGTCAGTACCCGCTCGGCAATTTGCGCTAAATCCGGCCAGTAGCTCTCTTTGGTCTTGTACATCAGACGCATCGCTTCCAGATAATCGTTGCGATTCAGCGCCAGTATCGCCTGTTCGGCATTAATACGGCAGGACGGAATAACAAACTCATCGCCGACAATTTCATTATTATCCGGCTGGGGACCCCACGCTTCGTTTGTCGGAAAGGACGCGGCGGCTTTTGCATACCATGCGGTCGCGGCTTTCACATCGCCATCTCGCAGCGCCATTTTGGCTTGTACCCACGAGGTTAGCCCATTTTCTTTGGCATTTTTCAGCAGTAGCGTCACCAGAGGGTACTGACCATTACGGTAGGCGAGGGCGATCAGACGATCGCTGCCGGGCATGTCGTGATTGACCTTCCGCGCCAGTTTCGCTATCAGCGCATCATGGTAATTATTGATCTCTTTCTCATCATAGGGCCTGGGTTCTGGTTCGTATAAGGAGTTGGAGGAGCGAGTGAAAAAACTCGCAATAAGCAGTTGCTGAATAACCGGATCGTCAATGCCTGGCTGCAGGAAGTTCTCGTTTTCCGGATGGCTCAGAATGTCGGCGGTGTAGCGTAAAGAGAGGCTGCCGGTGGGCGAACCCTGAGCCGCCTGCTGGGCGTAGAGGTGGGCCGCGGCAAGCGGTTCACTTTGCCAGTGTTTGATGCGTCCTTGCTGACCGAGGCTGGCCAGCGAGAGCTGTTCCGGGTCTTCTTGTCCATTGCGCACAGCGTCGATAATTTGCTGATAAAGTTCGAAAGCTTCACGCAGCTCCTGCTCGTTACCGTGAGAATTATTGCTATCGGAAAGCGGATACCCGGTCTCAGAGCGACGCACTGGGTAATCCCCCATTAAATCCCGGGCCAGCGAATAGCGTGCCTTTAGCCCCCATTCACCCTGCTGATCTACAGGAAGCGCTATCACCTGGCGAAAGTTGTCGCGCGCCCGGCTATCGCGTTGGGTAAATGCGATGGCGCCAAGTACATAAAAACGGCTCGCGGTCGGTAGACCCTCGGCCATTTTTTCCGCCGCTTCTACCGAGCCGTTGGTGCGGATCTCTTTGATTAAAATGTCCTGCGCGGAAGGCGGTGCGGGTTTATCGCCAGACGTATCACGCCATTGCGGCAGACGCGGATCGGCAGGCACCAGGCGGCTACTCTCTAAATCAAAGCTCCCCTCCGGGAGATAAAGCAGATTAGCGTTACGGTTTTGCAGTAAATAGTTGGGGAAGTACGGCCCGCAGGCATGGCTATTGATGGCGACCAGCGCGGTGGTCAGGAGCACGGCCAGAGGTAATTTACGGGTTAACATGAAACTCTCCTTGTGGTGGCGATGGGCATCTTGCCCAGCCGATGGCCCGCGTCTGCCCGGCGCGCAGCAGAGCCGGGGAGGTCAGGTAAAATGTCTGCTCGTCAAAGCGGTAGCTGCCCACACCGTCCGCGGCGAGGCAATCTTCAGTCTGCAACGTAATGCTTGCCGGGAGCGGCGCATCAATGTCGCCCGCATTTTTAATCGCCAGTTCGTAGAGCGTGGAGTCTGCGCTGGCGCTCGTTTTGTCAGGAAACGCCAGCCACTGCCAGCGGGTGGTTAATGGCCGGTGGTGGATAACCGCTTCCAGGGTGGAAAGCGACCAGGCGCGGCTGTCGCTCTCCAGCGGCAGGCGGAACCAGGCTATGCCCGCAAGGTTTTTGGGCTGATGCTGTTCGAGTTCGCGGGTAAAGGCGTCGATTTGTGGCGGCGATACGCTGAGTTCTTGTTTCTCGCCCGCGATGCCCAGCGGTGACTCGCTTTCTACCCGAGCGGGCTGTCCGGGTGTGGAAACCAGCGCAGAACCATAGGCCGGGAGCGCCAGGTAATACGGGTGTGGGGAGACCAGAGCATATTGCCTGCTCCAGCGCAGTGCTTGCACCGGGTCAAACAAACCTTGTTGCGGCGACAGGACGCTGTGCAGTTGCAGCACGGAACGGTCGACCGTTGCCAGTAGCGCAGGAAGCTGTGGCGAAGAGAGCCACGTCGGAAGCGCGGTCACGCTAAGCGCCATCTCTGAAGGCAGCGCCTGGCGTAATGCAGCAAGTAGACGCTGGTATTCGACGAGGCGCGAGGTGGGCGCATCGTAATCTATTTCTATCGCGGTGAGGTTCACGCCAGCGCTGCGCCAGCGGGCGATGATGCTTTGAATCTGCGGTAAAATCGCCTCCGCATCCAACTGCGTCAGGCTACTGTCGAGGCGAACCACCAGCCACACCGGGCGGCCATCCTGCTGTAATAATGATGTGTCGACCCGGGCAATGCGCAAACCTTCCTGGGGATGGATTTGCAGCCCCAGTACGCGCAAAGTGGAAAAAAGATCGTGGCTTTGACGCAACGCCGTTTCATGCCCGGCGTTCCAGACTCGCTGCCAGATATAGACCTGGCTGTCGGCAACAGAATGACGGCTGACAGCCAGTAAAAGAAACAACAGCATGAAAAAACGAGCGTGCATCATGGCAACAATCCTTGTGGCCTGGCTTTAATAACAGCCTATTTTGATTGAAGTTTCTTCTCCGCCTTCGCTAGCTCTTTAACCAGCGGCAGCATAATCTTCATCACATCGCGACTGCGCTGCGCAATCCGGCCCGGCAGGGCTTTATCAATATGCTGCTGGTTATCCAGTTGCACGTTGTGCCAACTGGTGCCGTCGGGGAACGAACGGGATTTCGCGCGCTGCTGGTAGCCATCGTTGCGCCCGAGAGACCAGTTAGTGGCTTCCACGGATAGCACCGGGATCCCAGCCTCATCAAACACACTGGCATCATTACAGCAACCGGTTCCCTGCGGATAGTCCGGGTTTTTACCGGGATTGCTGGATGCGGTAATCCCTTTGCTACGGGCGATGGTCAATGCCCGGTCGCGGGTTAGTTTACGTACCGAGGCTGGCGTGCTGCGACCGCTATTAAAATAGAGCTTGTCGCCGACGACCAGGTTATCGAGATTAATCACCAGCAGGGTGTTTTTCTTTTCAGCTTCACTCATGCGTTTGAGCATATTCTGCGCCCCGAGACGACCTTCTTCTTCACCGCTGGTCGCAACGAAGCGGATTCCATAACGGGTAGGGACGTTCTTTAACTGCTCAGCAAGTTCCAGCATGATGCCCAGTCCCAGCGCGTTATCATCGATACCCTGCAACGTCAGGCCGCCAAGGTTATTTTCGACGTCGGCATCGGTCTGCGGTGCGTAGGTATCAAGGTGCGCCATGATAATAATCTGCTGGCGATCTTTACCTTCATGCGCGGCAATAACCGTGCTGCCGGTAACGTTTTGCCAGTTTTTGCGCTGATCGTTGTTGGTGTAAATGTAACGAGTGTTAAAGCTGCGAATATCGCTTTTATAGCCCATTTGTGTGAACTGCTGGCGCAGATAATCTGCCGACAGCATTTCGGCGGGCGAGCCGGTCATTCTTCCGGGAAAAACGGTAGCGATGTGACGAGCCTGCGCATTGGCGGTGTCGCCCAGGGCGCTCAATGCCGGGGCGGCGGAGAAGACAAAACCTGCGCCCAACGCCAGGGGGAGCAGGCGATGGCACAATGCGGAAAACATAGGGGGTCCTTACACGATCAAAACAATTTTACCCGCGTAGTATGAAACTGTGACCGAGGTTAAACAATTTCAATCGCTCTTAAATCCCGGAAAAACCGCGTGTTAAGCACTTTTTGATATTTGCTTTTCCAGGGCGTTATTCCTTTGAGTAACAACTCATTCCATTTCGTAATTTCATTTGCTCTAACCCGCACCCTATAGTCGCTCTATGACTGATTGTAAGAGAGTTGTTGCGCTGTGGACTACTTGCCGATATTTGCCGAATTGAAAGACAGACCCGTACTGGTTATCGGCGGTGGCGAGATTGCCGCACGCAAGATTACTTTCCTGCTGCGCGCCGCAGCAAAGGTGCAGATTGTTGCTGACGCGCTGATTTCAGAACTTGCTGAGAAGGTTGAGCGTCAGGAAATTCAGTGGCGGGCAACCGCATTTGCAGAGCAGCAGCTTGATGATGTTTTCCTGGTGATTGCCGCAACCGAAGACGACGAGCTGAACCAGCGCGTTTTTGCTGCGGCGAACGCACGCTATCGGCTGGTCAACGTGGTGGATAATCAGGCACTGTGCTCGTTTGTATTCCCGTCAATCGTCGACCGCTCCCCGCTGATGGTGGCTATCTCTTCGAGCGGTAAAGCGCCGGTTTTGTCGCGCATTTTGCGTGAAAAAATTGAGGCGCTGCTGCCGACTAACCTGGGGCGGATGGCTGAAGCGGCAAGCTACTGGCGTCACCATATAAAAAATCACCTTAAAACCACCGCCGAACGCCGCCGTTTTTGGGAACGCGTGTTTACCGGCCGTTTTGCCAGCCTGATGCTGGCAGGCAACAACGCTGAAGCGGAAAAGGCGCTGGAAGAAGAACTTAAACAGCCGGAAAAACGCACTGGAGAAATCATTCTTGTTGGGGCAGGCCCGGGCGATGCTGGGCTGCTGACTCTGCGTGGCTTGCAGGCGATTCAGCAGGCTGATGTGGTGTTTTACGACAACCTGGTTACCCCAGAGGTGCGTGAGCTGGTGCGCCGTGACGCGGAGCTGATCTGCGTTGGCAAAAGTGCTGCTGGCAGTTCTGTGCTCCAGCCGGAAATTAACCGCATGCTGGTGGACGCGGCAGAAGAGGGCAAAACGGTGATTCGCCTGAAGGGCGGCGACCCGTTTATTTTTGGCCGCGGCGGCGAAGAGCTACAGGCCGCAGCAGAAGCGGGCATTCCGTTTCAGGTCGTTCCTGGCGTCACGGCAGCAGCGGGCGCGACGGCTTATGCCGGTATCCCGCTTACGCATCGCGATTATGCCCAGAGCGTGACCTTCGTCACAGGACACTTCAACGCGGAAAACTCTCCGCTCGACTGGGCGCGGTTAGCGCAAAGCGGTCAGACTCTGGCGATTTACATGGGCAGCCTGAAGGCAGCGGAAATTAGCGCTCAGTTGATCGCCCATGGTCGCGACCATGACACCCCGGTAGCGGTCATCTCTCGCGGGACTCGCACCGATCAGCAAGTGAAGACCGGCACATTACAACAACTCGAAAACCTGGCGAAAGACGCCCCGATGCCCGCGCTGCTGGTGGTGGGTGAAGTGGTGCAATTACATCAACAGCTCGCCTGGTTTCAACACTCGACATCCTCTGAAGCTTTTAAAGCTTCTGTGGTAAATCTGGCTTAAGGAATGGTTATGGACCAAAAACGACTCACTCACCTGCGGCAACTGGAGGCGGAAAGCATCCATATCATTCGTGAGGTGGCCGCCGAATTCTCTAACCCGGTGATGATGTACTCCATCGGTAAAGACTCCAGCGTGATGCTGCATCTGGCGCGTAAAGCGTTTTATCCCGGCACTCTGCCGTTCCCGCTGCTGCACGTCGATACCGGCTGGAAATTCCGTGAGATGTACGAATTCCGCGACCGTACCGCTAAAGCCTACGGCTGTGAGCTGCTGGTACATAAAAACCCGGAAGGGGTAGCAATGGGCATAAGTCCATTCGTGCACGGTAGCGCTAAGCACACCGACATTATGAAAACCGAAGGTCTTAAGCAGGCGCTGAACAAATACGGTTTTGATGCCGCGTTCGGCGGCGCACGGCGTGATGAAGAGAAATCCCGCGCCAAAGAGCGTATCTACTCTTTCCGCGATCGTTTCCACCGCTGGGACCCGAAAAACCAGCGTCCGGAGCTGTGGCATAACTATAACGGCCAGATTAACAAAGGCGAAAGTATTCGCGTGTTCCCGCTCTCCAACTGGACCGAGCTGGATATCTGGCAGTACATCTATCTGGAAAATATTGAAATCGTTCCGCTGTACCTGGCGGCAGAGCGTCCGGTGCTGGAACGTGACGGCATGCTGATGATGATCGACGACGATCGTATTAATTTACAGCCCGGCGAGATGATCAAAAAACAGATGGTGCGCTTTCGTACCCTCGGCTGCTGGCCGCTGACCGGCGCGGTGGAATCCAACGCGCAAACGCTGCCGGAGATCATCGAAGAGATGCTGGTCTCCACCACCAGCGAACGACAAGGGCGCGTGATTGACCGCGACCAGTCAGGCTCCATGGAGCTGAAGAAACGTCAGGGTTATTTCTAAGGAGCCGCCATGAATACCACTATTGCACAACAAATTGCCGATGAAGGCGGAGTTGAAGCCTACCTGCATGCCCAGCAGCACAAAAGCCTGCTGCGTTTTCTGACCTGCGGCAGCGTCGATGACGGTAAAAGTACGCTGATTGGCCGGCTGCTGCACGACACCCGACAGATTTACGAAGATCAGCTCTCTTCGCTGCACAATGACAGCAAGCGTCACGGTACTCAGGGCGAGAAGCTCGATCTGGCGCTGCTGGTGGATGGCTTACAAGCCGAGCGCGAGCAGGGCATTACTATTGACGTGGCCTATCGCTATTTCTCCACCGAGAAGCGCAAATTTATTATCGCCGACACCCCGGGGCATGAGCAGTACACCCGTAATATGGCGACCGGCGCATCGACTTGCGACCTGGCGATCTTGCTGATCGACGCGCGTAAAGGCGTACTGGATCAGACACGTCGCCACAGTTTTATCTCCACTCTGCTGGGGATCAAGCACCTGGTGGTAGCGGTGAACAAAATGGATCTCGTCGATTTTAGCGAAGAGACCTTTAACCGCATTCGCGAAGAGTATCTGACTTTCGCCGAACAGCTGCCGGGCAATCTGGATATTCGCTTTGTGCCGCTGTCAGCCCTGGATGGGGACAACGTTGCCAACCAGAGCGACAAAATGCGCTGGTACAGTGGCCCAACGCTGCTGGAAGTGCTGGAAACCGTTGAAATTCAGCGCGTGGTGGAAAGCCAGCCGCTGCGCTTCCCGGTACAGTATGTTAACCGTCCTAACCTCGATTTCCGCGGCTTTTCCGGTACCGTGGCGTCCGGCACCGTGACGCTCGGTCAGCGTCTGAAGGTGCTGCCGTCGGGCGTGGAATCCAGCGTCGCGCGTATCGTCACCTTTGACGGTGACCTGCCGCAAGCGGGCGCCGGGGAAGCAATCACTATTGTACTGAAAGACGAAATCGATATTAGTCGTGGCGATCTGCTGGTTGATGCAGCGGTCTCTCTGCCTGCGGTGCAGAGCGCCAGCATCGACGTGGTTTGGATGGCGGAACAAGCGTTGACCCCAGGCCAGAGCTACGACATTAAAATCGCCGGTAAGAAAACCCGCGCGCGTATCGATGGCGTTCGCTATCAGGTGGATATCAATAACCTGACCCAGCGTGAAGTAGAATCGCTGCCGCTGAACGGTATTGGCCTGGTGGATTTGACCTTTGACGAACCGCTGGTACTGGATAAATACCAGGATAACCCGGTGACTGGAGGGCTTATCTTTATCGACCGTCTGACTAACGTCACCGTTGGCGCGGGCATGGTACGCGAACCGAACGAGCAGACGCAAACGGGCGCTTCGCAGTACAGCGCGTTTGAGCTTGAGCTGAACCAGCTTGTTCGTAAACACTTCCCGCACTGGGACGCTCGCGACCTGCTGGGAGGCAAATAATGGCCCAGCATGACGAAAACGTCGTCTGGCATGCGCATCCGGTGACCCAGGAGCAGCGCGAGCAGCATCACGGCCATCGCGGCGTGGTGCTGTGGTTCACCGGGCTTTCGGGCTCGGGGAAATCCACCGTTGCCGGCGCGCTGGAAGAGGCGCTGCATCAGCTTGGTGTGAGCACTTATTTGCTGGATGGTGATAACGTGCGTCATGGCCTGTGTAGCGACCTTGGATTCAGCGATGATGACCGCAAAGAAAACATTCGCCGCGTGGGTGAAGTGGCGAAGCTGATGGTCGATGCCGGGCTGGTTGTATTGACGGCATTTATATCTCCGCATCGTGCGGAGCGGCAAATGGTGCGCGAGCGGCTAGGCGAAGGGCGCTTTATCGAGGTTTTTGTCGATACGCCGCTGGCTATCTGCGAGGCGCGGGACCCGAAAGGCTTATACAAGAAGGCGCGGGCGGGGGAATTGCGTAATTTTACCGGGATTGATTCAGTATATGAATCCCCGGAGAGAGCTGAAATCCATCTCGACGGTGAACAATTGGTAACAAATTTGGTGCACCAACTATTAGACCTGCTCCGACAGAGCGATATTATCAGATCCTGAAACGGCGACGGCATCGATGGGTGCCGGTCGCCCGGTCAACAGGATTCGATATGCGTAATACCCAGAACATAACTATTTTTCGCTCAGAACCGCCCCCTGTGGCTAATGACGAGACCACATGGTCTCTGTCAGGCGCTGCCGTGGGTTTTATCTCATGGCTGCTGGCGCTGGGTATTCCCTTCCTTATTTATGGCGGTAACACGCTATTTTTCCTCCTCTATACCTGGCCCTTCTTCCTGGCAATCATGCCGGTTGCTGTGGTGGTCGGGATCGCGCTGCATTCCCTATTGGACGGTAAACTTCGCTACAGCGTTGGTGCGACGATTTTGACCGTCGGACTGATGTTCGGTTTGCTGTTCCTCTGGTTGCTGGGATAGTCCTTTTTGCAAATGAATCTAGCCTGGGTATCAACGGTAAAAATGTGGTACAGTCCCCCGCGTTACGCGGCGTCGTCCGCGCGTCAGAGTAGAGTACTCGGGCGAGTTATGGGATGATGATGCCGTTTTTCAGGGGGCAGGATGGGTAAATTAACGCTGCTATTATTGGCTTTGCTGGTCTGGCTGCAGTACTCGCTTTGGTTCGGCAAAAATGGTCTGCATGACTATAGCCGGGTTAATGACGATGTCTCCGCTCAGCAGGCAACCAATGCCAAATTAAAAGCACGCAACGATCAGCTGTTCGCCGAAATTGACGACCTCAATGGCGGCCAGGAAGCTATCGAAGAACGTGCGCGCAATGAACTCAGTATGACCCGCCCGGGCGAAACGTTTTATCGTCTGGTGCCGGATGCGTCAAAACGCAACCAGGCGGCGGGACAACAGCAGAATAATCGATAGACAGGCCCAGGATTACGACATGGCAGCCACTTTTCCGGGCGTTTGCGCCGTGGTGCCGGCAGCCGGTTTTGGCCGCCGCATGCAAACGGAATGCCCGAAACAATATCTCTCAATCGGTAACAAAACGATTCTCGAACACGCGGTTGCCGCGCTGTTGGCGAACCCGCGTATTCAGCGAGTGGTGATTGCCGTCAGCCCTGGCGACGTGCGCTTTAGCCAGCTGCCGTTGGCGAATCATCCCCAAATTACCGTCGTTGATGGTGGCTCCGAGCGCGCGGACTCCGTCCTCGCTGGCCTGAAGGCGCTGGATGAGGCTGATTGGGTGCTGGTGCACGATGCCGCGCGCCCCTGTCTGCATCAGGACGACCTCAGCCGCCTGCTTCAGCTGTGTGAAACCAGCCGAGTGGGTGGCATTCTGGCGGCTCCGGTTCGCGACACCATGAAGCGCGCGGAGCCGGGTAAAGTGGCGATAGCCCATACCGTCGAGCGCAACGATTTATGGCATGCGCTGACGCCGCAATTTTTCCCTCGTGAGCTGCTTGTTGATTGCCTGACGCGCGCGCTCAATGAAGGGGCGACCATTACCGATGAAGCCTCGGCGCTGGAGTACTGCGGCTTCCATCCTGAACTGGTTGCCGGACGAGCTGATAATATTAAAGTGACGCGCCCGGAAGACCTGGCGCTGGCCGAATTTTACCTTACCCGTTCCCGACACCAGGAGAAGGCTTAATGCGAATTGGACATGGTTTTGACGTACACGCTTTTGGCGGTGAAGGCCCAATCATTATTGGTGGCGTGCGCGTGCCTTATGAAAAAGGGCTGCTGGCACATTCCGATGGCGATGTGGCACTGCATGCGCTAACCGACGCGCTACTGGGTGCGGCTGCACTGGGCGATATTGGCAAGCTGTTCCCGGACACTGACCCGGCTTTTAAAGGGGCCGATAGCCGCGAGCTGCTGCGCGAAGCGTGGCGACGGATTCAGGCGAAGGGCTATAGCCTTGGCAACGTCGACGTTACCATCATCGCCCAGGCACCGAAAATGCTGCCGCATATCCCGCAGATGCGCGTCTTTATCGCAGAAGATCTGGGTTGCCATATGGACGACGTTAACGTCAAAGCCACGACGACCGAAAAGCTGGGCTTTACCGGACGCGGCGAAGGCATCGCTTGTGAAGCGGTGGCGCTATTGCGTAAGGCTGACAAATGATTGCGTTTGACGAACTCACTTATCTGCATGGAAAACCGCTGGCTCAGGGGCTGCTAAAAGCGAACCCGGAAGACTTTGTGGTGGTTGAGGATCTCGGCTTTGAGCCTGACGGTGAAGGCGAGCACGTGCTGGTGCGGATTCTGAAAAATGGCTGCAATACGCGTTTTGTTGCTGAAGCTCTGGCAAAATTCCTTAAAATTCATGCGCGTGAAGTGAGTTTTGCAGGGCAGAAGGACAAACACGCGGTCACTGAACAGTGGCTGTGTGCCCGAGTGCCGGGTAAAGAGATGCCTGACCTGAGCAAATTTCAGCTCGAAGGCTGCCAGGTTCTCGAATACGCGCGCCACAAGCGCAAGCTACGTCTGGGGGCACTGAAAGGCAACCAGTTCACTCTGGTGCTGCGTGAAGTTAGCGCCCGTGATGATGTCGAAAAGCGCCTGCAGGCGATTGCTGATCAGGGCGTTCCGAACTATTTTGGCGCTCAGCGCTTTGGTATCGGCGGTAGCAATTTGCAGGGTGCCCTGCGCTGGGCAGAGAGTGGTGCGCCGGTGCGCGATCGCAATAAACGCAGTTTTTGGTTGTCGGCGGCCCGCAGTGCATTGTTTAATCAACAGGTTGGTATTAGATTAAAAAAACCGGAATTTAATCAGGTTGTTGATGGCGATGCGCTACAATTAGCGGGGCGCGGAAGCTGGTTCGTTGCGACCTCTGAAGAATTTGCGGAACTCCAGGTACGGGTTGATAACCGTGAACTGATGATCACTGCTGCGCTTGTGGGTAGCGGTGATTGGGGAAGTCAACGGGATGCGCTGGCCGCCGAGCAGGCGGCAGTAGCCGAAGAGACGCAGTTACAGGCGCTTCTGGTGCGTGAAAAAGTGGAAGCGGCTCGCCGGGCGATGCTGCTCTACCCGCAGCAGATGAGCTGGAACTGGTGGGATGACGTCACCGTAGAACTGCGTTTCTGGCTGCCAGCAGGCAGCTTCGCTACCAGCGTGGTAAGGGAGCTTATCAATACAACGGGTGATTATGCGAATATTGCTGAGTAACGATGACGGGATTCATGCGCCAGGGATTCAGACCCTGGCAAAGGCCTTACGGGAATTCGCTGAGGTTCAGATAGTTGCACCTGATCGTAATCGCAGCGGAGCATCGAACTCCCTGACGCTGGAATCCTCACTACGCACCTTCACTTTCGATAATGGCGATATCGCCGTGCAGATGGGCACACCGACGGACTGCGTTTATCTCGGCGTTAACGCCCTGATGCGCCCGCGTCCGGATATCGTCGTTTCCGGTATTAACGCCGGGCCCAACCTCGGCGACGATGTTATTTACTCTGGTACCGTAGCCGCTGCAATGGAAGGCCGCCATCTGGGCTTTCCGGCGCTGGCCGTGTCGCTAAACGGCTATCAGCATTATGACACCGCCGCTGCGGTCACCTGCTCTATTCTGCGTGCATTAAGCCGCGAGCCGTTGCGCACCGGGCGCATTCTCAATATCAACGTACCGGATCTGCCTCTTGAGCAGATTAAAGGTATTCGCGTGACCCGCTGCGGCAGCCGTCATCCTTCCGATCAGGTGATTCCGCAGAAAGATCCGCGCGGCAATACGTTGTACTGGATTGGGCCGCCAGGCGAAAAGTACGATGCCGGGCCGGATACCGACTTTGCGGCCGTGGATGAAGGCTACGTTTCCGTCACTCCGCTGCATGTCGATTTAACCGCCCATAGCGCACATGAAGTGGTTAGCGGCTGGTTGGAACGCGTCGGAGTTGATACGCAATGGTAAGTAAACGTGTTGAAAGTCTTCTCAATCAGCTTCGCACTCAGGGCATTGTCGACGAGCGCGTACTGGACGCTATCGCTCAGGTGCCGCGAGAAAAGTTTGTTGATGAAGCCTTTGAACATAAAGCGTGGGAAAACACGGCATTGCCGATTGGTCAGGGGCAAACTATCTCGCAACCCTATATGGTAGCGCGGATGACCGAGCTTTTGACGCTAACGCCAGACTCAAGGGTGCTGGAGATTGGCACAGGTTCAGGCTATCAAACGGCAATACTGGCGCATATGGTGCACCATGTCTGCTCGGTTGAGCGGATTAAGAGTTTACAGTGGCATGCGCGCCGCCGCCTGAAACAACTTGATTTACATAATGTTTCAACCCGTCACGGCGATGGGTGGCAGGGTTGGCACGCGCGTGCGCCGTTTGACGCGATTATCGTTACCGCGGCACCGCCGGAAATTCCGGCCGCACTGCTGGCGCAATTGGATGATGGCGGCGTGCTGGTATTGCCAGTGGGCGAAGAGCATCAGTTCCTGAAGCGGATCCGTCGACGCGGCAACGAGTTTGTGATTGATACTGTCGAAGCCGTGCGCTTTGTTCCCCTTGTCAAAGGGGAGCTGGCCTGAACCCGGATTATTCCAGGTTTTTTTGCCTGTATTTAGGCATAGGGTGGACGCATTTTTCGTGTCCTGGCCGGGCGCTGCCCGGTGAGCAAGATATTGGCAGTTAACATATTCCTGGGGGATAAATGAGCGCGGGAAGCCCAAAATTTACCTTAAGTCGCATTGCGGCTTTATCACTGGTGTCACTCTGGCTGGCAGGCTGTAGCAGCTCCAATAATGCGCCAGCGCCGGTCAGTTCGGCTGGCGGTGCTTCATCTTCCAGTACCAATTCCGGAATGCTGATCACGCCGCCGTCAAATACCGGTTCTTCCACCGTTCCACAGGCGCGCCCGGTACAAACTCAACCGGTACAGACGCAGCCTACCCAGATTCAGCCGATGGCCCAGCAGCCGGTACAAACGGTTGATGGCAAGATTGTCTACAACCGCAAATATGGCGATATTCCTAAGGGTAGCTACACCGGAGGCAGTACTTATACGGTTAAACGCGGCGATACGCTGTTCTATATTGCATGGGTCACCGGGAACGACTTCCGCGACCTGGCTCAGCGTAATAATATCCCGGCACCGTACGGTTTGAACGTCGGCCAGACGCTTCAGGTCGGCAACGCGTCAGGCCAGCCGATCACCGGTGATAACGCTGTTGCACAGGCTAGTGCGCAGGCCAGCAGCGGTGGGATGCTGACCGCAAATTCTGCACAAAAATCGACCGCGGTGGTTGCGTCACAACCAACTATTACGTATTCTGAATCTTCAGGTGAACAGAGTGCTAATAAGATGTTGCCGAACAACAAGCCTGCGACGACGACTACAACCGTCGCGCCAGTTACGGCTCCAGCTGTCAGCACAACCCAATCGACTGCAAGCAGTACGTCAACCAGTTCGCCGATCTCTTCATGGCGCTGGCCGACTGATGGCAAAGTTATCGAGAACTTTAGTGGCTCCGAAGGAGGCAACAAAGGTATCGATATTGCAGGCAGTAAAGGACAGGCTATTGTCGCGACCGCAGATGGGCGCGTCGTCTATGCCGGTAACGCACTGCGCGGTTACGGTAATCTTATTATCATCAAACACAACGATGATTACCTGAGCGCCTACGCTCATAACGATACGATGCTGGTAAAAGAGCAACAAGATATCAAAGCGGGGCAGAAAATCGCTACCATGGGTAGCACAGGTACAAGTTCGACACGTTTGCATTTTGAAATTCGTTACAAGGGGAAATCCGTCAACCCGCTGCAGTATTTACCGCAGCGATAATTTGGCGAAGTACGCATAAGCGTAGCATCAGTGAAAAGGCGTCAGGGCGGGAGATATAAAGATTACCGTCCGGGCGTCGTTTGAATGATGTTTAGCGAAGGTGCTTTGCTCAGGGATCACGGGTAGGAGCCATCTTTATGAGTCAGAATACGCTGAAAGTTCATGATTTAAATGAAGACGCGGAATTTGATGAGAACGGAGTCGAGGTTTTTGACGAGAAAGCCTTAGTTGAAGAGGAACCCAGTGATAGCGATCTGGCTGAAGAAGAGCTTCTTTCGCAGGGAGCAACCCAACGGGTGCTCGATGCGACGCAACTCTACCTTGGTGAGATTGGTTATTCCCCACTGCTGACCGCCGAAGAAGAGGTTTATTTTGCTCGTCGCGCGCTGCGTGGTGACGTTGCGTCACGCCGCCGGATGATTGAAAGTAACCTGCGTCTGGTTGTCAAGATAGCCCGTCGTTACGGCAATCGTGGTCTGGCTCTGCTGGATCTGATTGAAGAAGGTAACCTGGGGCTGATTCGCGCAGTTGAGAAGTTTGATCCGGAACGTGGGTTCCGTTTTTCGACTTATGCGACCTGGTGGATTCGTCAAACGATTGAACGGGCGATAATGAACCAAACCCGTACCATTCGCTTACCTATCCATATTGTTAAAGAGCTGAACGTCTATCTGCGTACCGCACGCGAGTTGTCCCATAAGCTGGACCACGAGCCAAGCGCGGAAGAGATTGCCGAACAGCTGGATAAGCCAGTTGATGACGTGAGCAGGATGCTGCGTTTGAACGAGCGCATTACCTCGGTGGATACGCCGCTGGGTGGTGACTCGGAGAAAGCGCTGCTGGATATCCTGGCCGATGAAAAAGACAATGGCCCGGAAGACACCACGCAGGACGATGATATGAAACAATCCATCGTCAAATGGTTGTTCGAACTGAACGCCAAGCAGCGTGAAGTGTTGGCTCGTCGCTTTGGTCTGCTGGGTTATGAAGCCGCAACGCTTGAGGATGTGGGCCGTGAAATTGGTCTGACCCGCGAACGCGTGCGTCAAATCCAGGTTGAAGGTCTGCGCCGCCTGCGGGAAATTCTGCAAGGCCAGGGGCTAAACATCGAAGCGCTGTTCCGCGAGTAAGATACCTTTCCTAAAAAAGGCTCAATCAGATGATTGAGCCTTTTTCTTTTTAGCGGTCCGCTATCCCTGAGCCGTTTCGTGCAGATGCAGCCAAACGACCTTTTCCTCTTGCAGGCGGAAGATAACTGTCGAACAACGCACGCTCTTCACTTTACCGGGTAGATATTGGGTTTCACGATACTCAACTGCTGCGCCATCTTGCCACTCGGCGAGCAGGGCTGCACTATCAACGACAATCTTTAAACCCGGTCGTCTGGTGCTGGCACCCTTGAAAAAGGCGCTAACTTCCTGATGGCTCATCCGAATGCCGCTTGTTGGGATCATCGTAAAATCGGCGCTAAAACGGAGCATTAACGCCTCTATGCTCCCTTCACCCCGACTTAGCCAGTTTTCGATGACTACGTGCGCGTCGAGTACTTCCTGGATATAGCGATTCATTGGTTCTCCATTTTGCTATGTAGGTGCATGACTATCGCCCGGTTATTAAACCTCAGGCAGTTCAGTAGCGGCACGAGGGTAACCACGGCGGCGGTGATAAATACGCCGCGCCAGGCCAGCGCCGTTGGGTAGTAACGCAGAAGGGCGCTAAGCAACGCAGCCAGTACTGCTGAGCCAATCAGGAAGCTAAGCTGGCGATTGATATTCCACAGCGCGCTGGCGTCCGGCATATCAGGGTTCGCCACGTTAAGAAACGCGCTGCTCTGCGCTGAACTGCTGCACAAGCTGCCGCCTGCGCCCATTAAGGTAAATGTCAGTATTAGCGTACTGCAGGCGGTATGTGGATCCACGCCGACCAATAAGAGGATCCCAGCGGCCTGTAGCAGGCAGCCCGTAGCAATTAACGGGCGCGGGCCAAGACGATTAAAATAACGACCGGTTACCGAGATAGCGACAAACGAGGCCAGCGACCACGGCAGCATCAGAGAGCCGATGGTGGAAGGTGATAATCCGGTGACGTTTTGCAAATAAAACATCCCGACAACGTTAATGCCAATAAACGTCCCCGGTACGCAGAGATACACCAGCATTGAAAAACGCAGCAGCGGATCGCGCAATAAAGGGAGATGTAGGAAACGACGCGTTCGCGGGGTGTTGTTCTCATTCTTCAGCCACAGTGCGGCCAGGCCAAGCGTGATGAATGCAAGCGGCAGGCTGACAAAGAAAACCCACCGCCAGCTAAGTGATTGGACTAATACTCCGCCCAGGGCCGGAGAACATGCCGGAGCCAACAAGCCGACCATCATCACCGCAGCGGAAAGTTTAGCCCGCTCGTGAGGCTTAAACTGCTGCCATGTCAGCGCCTGACCTATTGGAATCAACAGCCCGCCGCCCATCCCCTGCAACGCGCGCCACAGCACAAGGCTTGTCAGCGAATCAGCCTGTCCTGAGGCCAGCGCCCCGACGCTGAACAGGCTCAGTGAAAGCAAAAAGATGCGCCGGGCACCAAATCGCTGGCTGAGCCAGGCGCTGAAAGGCAGTACAAGAGTGAGTCCGGCGATATAGCCATTGCTCACCCACGCCAGTTCGCCCACCGATGCGTGCAGCGCCCGACTCATCGCTGGAAAGGCGACGCTGGCGATAAACATATTGATTAAGTCGAGAAAGAAACCAAGCAGAAAAACGGTTGCGACCTTGCTGCGATACGTCATTTTAAATTCCTCTTGAAGGCCGCTACTCTAAACCTCGGCGGTGGGGCGGATAAACGCGACATTCGGGGATATACTGTCTAAAATTTTTTGACAATAAGTGGTGACATGCTGAATTTACAGCGAATGACCATGTTTGTGGCGGTGGTGGATAGCGGCAGCTTTACCGCCGCGGCAGCGGCGCTTGGGCAAACCAAAGCGGTGATCAGCTTTAACGTCCGACAGCTGGAGAGCGAACTTGGCGTCACGCTGTTGTTGCGATCCACGCGCAGGCTCACGCTGACTGAAGCCGGTTCGCTGTTTTATCATCGCGGCGTTGCGTTACTGAAAACGGCTGAAAACCTGCAAGATGAGGTGCGGGCCAGCCACTCGGGGTTGAGCGGCGAACTGCGGATGACCACGACGCCAGAATATGGTGCGCAGGTGATTATTCCTGCGCTGGCGGAGTTCAGTGCGCGGCACCCGGCGCTGCGCGTGCGCCACGTTTCCTCTTCGCATCACGCGGATTTAATCTCCGGGCGTTTTGATGTGGCGATTCGCCTCGGAACGCTGGCGGATTCACGTTACCGGGCGGCGTTGATATCCCGCTTTGCCATTATCCCGGTAGCTGCCCCGGCATGGCTGGCTGAGCATCCTTTGAAAACCCTTGAGGCGCTGGCTCAGGCGGATTGGATTATTCATGAGCGCCTGTCCGCACCGCTACGCTGGCAGCTCACCGGGCCGCGGGATGAGAGCATCGCTTTTGATATTAAAAAAGTGCCACGTCTGTCGGCAGACAGCGCCAGTGCGCTGATGGCATTTGCGCTGGCGGGTAGCGGCGTCGCGCTGCTCCCCGAGTGGCTGGTGGCGACTGCGCTAAGAGAGCAAAAACTGGTTCAGGTGGTGCCGGAATTTACTTTTCCGCATCAGGGAGTGTTCGCGGTCTACCCGGATGCGCAGCATGTACCAACGAAGGTCCGGGCGTTTATTGATTTTTTACGCGAACGCCAGGGCTAATCTTTCTGTTCTTGCGCGATCAGCTTACGGATTATATGTGAAAACTGCTGGCGCTCTTCGCCGCTCAGGCGACCCAAAAACTCTTCATCAACAGCGTTTCCCAGTGGCATGGAGTTTGCCAACAACGCCTGGCCTTCGTCGGTTAAATAGACAAAACGGCGGCGTTTGTCGGATGGATCGTGCTCACGACGCACCAGTCCCCGGCTCTCCATGCGGCTCAGCATTTCCGCCAGCGTCGCTTTGGTGCTGACCGCCGCCTCCGTTAGCGTCACCTGTTCAATGCCCGGATGCTCCGCAATCGAGCGCATCACCGCATACTGTGGTTTGGTGAGATCCGGTAGTTCGTGCTGCCAGCGGGCGGTGTGCTGTTGAAAAAGCTGGCGCAATAGATGGAACGCCTCATTTCTTAACTCCATGACAACTCCGTAATAAAACAGTCGGCTCTATGATAGCGGTTCGCAGCGCTTTTGCGCATTTTTCCTGTTTTGATTAAAAATGCGGACGTATATAAACAACCTTGCGTAGATGGCCTTACAAGCGTAGGGTTAATAAAAATGTTCGTATACGAACAATATATGAGGTGATGATGAAGTTAATTGTTGGGATGACCGGGGCGACGGGCGCTCCGCTGGGCGTAGCGCTGCTTAAGGCGCTTCGTGAGATGCCGGAAGTGGAAACCCATTTGGTGATGTCTAAATGGGCTAAAACCACGATAGAACTGGAGACGCCATACAGTGCACGCGAAGTGGCTGAACTGGCTGACTTCTCGCATAGCCCTGCCGACCAGGCCGCCATCATCTCATCTGGTTCATTTCGTACCGACGGCATGATTGTCATCCCTTGCAGTATGAAGACGCTAGCCGGTATTCGTGCCGGATATGCCGAAGGGTTAGTTGGTCGGGCGGCTGACGTGGTGCTGAAAGAGGGCCGAAAGCTGGTACTGGTCGCGCGCGAAATGCCGCTGAGCACCATCCATCTGGAAAACATGCTGGCTCTGTCCCGCATGGGAGTGGCGATGGTGCCGCCGATGCCCGCTTATTACAACCACCCTGAAACCATTGAAGACGTCACTGACCACGTTGTCGCGCGGGTGCTGGATCAGTTTGGTCTGGATTATCACAAAGCCCGCCGCTGGAATGGTTTACGGACGGAAGAGAATTTTTCACAGGAGAATGAATAATGGCTTTTGATGATTTGCGCAGCTTCTTGCAGGCGCTGGACGACCAGGGGCAACTGCTGAAAATTAGCGAAGAAGTTAACGCGGAGCCGGATCTGGCTGCCGCCGCTAACGCCACCGGACGTATTGGCGATGGCGCACCGGCGCTGTGGTTCGACAATATTCGCGGTTTTATCGATGCCCGTGTGACGATGAACACCATCGGTTCTTGGCAGAACCACGCTATTTCGATGGGTTTGCCGCCGAACACGCCGGTGAGAAAACAGATTGATGAGTTTATTCGTCGCTGGGATAAATTCCCGGTAGCGCCGGAGCGTCGGGCAAACCCAGCGTGGGCAGAAAATACCGTCGACGGTGAAGACATTAATCTGTTTGATATTCTGCCGCTGTTTCGTCTGAACGATGGCGATGGCGGCTTTTATCTCGACAAAGCCTGCGTGGTTTCTCGCGACCCGCTGGACCCGGACAATTTTGGCAAGCAGAACGTTGGTATCTATCGCATGGAAGTGAAGGGCAAGCGTAAGCTGGGCCTGCAACCTATCCCAATGCATGACATCGCGCTGCATCTGCACAAAGCCGAAGAGCGCGGCGAAGACCTGCCGATCGCTATCACTCTCGGTAACGACCCGGTTATCACCCTGATGGGCGCCACGCCGCTGAAGTACGATCAGTCGGAATATGAGATGGCGGGCGCGCTGCGCGAAAGTCCGTACCCGATTGCCACCGCACCGCTGACCGGATTTGACGTGCCGTGGGGCTCGGAAGTGATTCTTGAGGGCGTTATTGAGAGCCGAAAACGCGAGATCGAAGGGCCGTTTGGTGAATTCACCGGTCACTACTCCGGTGGGCGCAATATGACGGTAGTGCGGATCGATAAAGTCTCTTATCGCACCAAACCGATTTTTGAATCTCTCTACCTCGGCATGCCGTGGACCGAAATCGACTACCTGATGGGCCCGGCGACCTGCGTGCCGCTGTACCAGCAGTTGAAAGCGGAATTCCCGGAAGTGCAGGCCGTCAACGCCATGTACACTCACGGCCTGCTGGCGATTATCTCCACTAAAAAACGCTACGGCGGTTTTGCCCGCGCGGTTGGCCTGCGGGCGATGACCACGCCACACGGTCTGGGCTATGTGAAGATGGTGATTATGGTTGATGAGGACGTTGATCCGTTCAACCTGCCACAGGTGATGTGGGCGCTGTCTTCGAAAGTGAACCCGGCGGGGGATTTGGTCCAGTTGCCGAATATGTCCGTGCTGGAACTTGACCCTGGCTCAAGCCCGGCGGGGATCACTGACAAACTGGTTATCGACGCGACTACGCCGGTTGCGCCGGATCTTCGTGGTCATTACAGCCAGCCGGTACAGGATCTTCCTGAAACCAAAGCGTGGGTTGAAAAACTGACCTCCATGCTGGCCAACCGTTAATAAGGAGATAAAGATGATTTGTCCACGTTGCGTCGATGAACACATTGAAGTGCTGGCGAAGTCGCCGGTAAAAGATGTCTGGACGGTATTTCAGTGCCAACACTGTTTCTACACCTGGCGCGATACCGAGCCGCTACGCCGCACCAGCCGCGAGCACTATCCGGAAGCGTTTCGCATGACGCAGAAGGATATTGATGAATCGCCAATGGTGCCGAGTATTCCGCCGCTGCTGGCGGAAGATAAGCGCTAAAAGAAACGGGCCTGCTAAGTCGGGCCCGTTTTATATTTGATTTATAAATTAAAGCTGGGGCTAATAGCTATAAACTCTTGCGAGCATTATCGCAACCTGCAATAAAAAGATGGAATTTAACTTACTCAAGGTAATTTTCGTCATCAGCGGGTATAGAATAAACGTGGGTGCTTGAGGCTATCTGGCTTTGAGCATTTTTGAGGTTCCAGATAGACGAAAGCCCCAGGAGATATTTTTATCAACTGAGGCTAATGGATGAACCTAGACAACTCAGATGTTAGTCTCTTCTTTGCAGGGAGGCAAAATATGCCCTTGTGGCAATCATTGTGCTGTGTATCACAGCGCTGGGATTTACGCTGATGGTGCGCGATTCGTTATGCGAACTGAGCATCAAAGAGCGTAGTATGGAGTTTAAAGCTATTCTCGCTTACGAATCGAAGAATTATCAACAGCTCGGGGGTAACCCCGCGTATTGATTGTCAGGAAGCATCCTCTCGCACCCATTTATATTTTTAAAACGGCAGCACGATAAGCACTGCCGTTTTTACTTCTAAGAGATTGTAAGAATCACACCAAACTCTTCAGGCGATAAATCCATTCCAGCGCCTGACGCGGCGTTAATGAATCCGGGTCGAGATTTTCCAGCGCCTCAACCGCAGGCGAAGCTTCTTCCGGAGCGGAGAGCAGCGACATCTGCGTGCCGTCCACCTGAGTGGCGGCAGCGCTCGGCGCTATGCTTTCCAGCTCGCGCAGTTTCTGCCGCGCGCGCTTAATCACCTCTTTCGGCACTCCGGCCAGCGCTGCGACGGCCAGACCGTAGCTCTTGCTGGCCGCGCCATCCTGCACGCTGTGCATAAAGGCGATGGTATCGCCATGCTCCAGTGCATCAAGGTGGACGTTGGCGACGCCTTCCATTTTCTCCGGCAGTTGGGTCAGCTCGAAGTAGTGGGTAGCGAACAGGGTCAACGCTTTAATTTTATTCGCCAGATTTTCCGCACAGGCCCACGCCAGCGACAGGCCATCGTAGGTTGAAGTACCGCGGCCAATTTCATCCATCAGCACCAGGCTGTGCTCGGTGGCGTTATGCAAAATATTGGCGGTTTCGGTCATTTCCACCATAAAGGTCGAGCGACCGCTGGCAAGGTCATCTGCCGCGCCAACGCGGGTGAAGATACGGTCGATAGGGCCAATCTCGACTTTTTGCGCCGGGACGTAGCTGCCAATATAGGCCAGCAGCGCAATCAGCGCAGTCTGGCGCATATAGGTACTTTTACCGCCCATGTTCGGACCGGTGATAATTAACATTCGGCGCTGTGGCGTCAGGTTTAGCGGGTTAGCGATAAACGGCTCTTTCAGCACTTGTTCAACCACCGGGTGGCGGCCTTCGCTGATACGAATACCCGGTTTATCGCTAAAGGTTGGGCGACAATAGTTGAGCGTTTCCGCGCGCTCGGCAAGGTTAACCAGCACATCAAGCTCCGCCAGCGCGTTGGCGCTCTGTTGCAGATCACCAAGATGCGGCAGCAGCATATCGAATAATTGATCGTACAGCTGTTTTTCCAGCGCCAGGGCTTTCCCTTTCGATGTCAGTACCTTGTCTTCATACTCCTTCAGCTCAGGAATAATGTAGCGCTCGGCGTTCTTGAGGGTTTGACGACGGACGTAGTGAATTGGTGCATGCTGGCTCTGACCGCGGCTTATCTGGATGTAATAGCCGTGAATGGCGTTGTAGCCCACTTTCAGCGTATCTAGCCCCAGACGCTCGCGTTCACGGATCTCCAGCTTATCGAGGTAGTCCGTTGCGCCATCAGCCAGCGCCCGCCACTCGTCGAGTTCTTCATGATAGCCGGGAGCGATAACGCCGCCGTCGCGAACCAGCACCGGCGGCGCATCGATAATCGCCCGCTCCAGCAATTCGCGCAGTTCGGTAAACTCGCCCATCTTCTCACGTAGCTGTTGCACCGGTGCGCAGTCAACATCGGCCAGCATAGCGCGCAGTTCCGGCAGTTGTTGGAACGCGTGGCGCATACGTGCTAAGTCGCGCGGACGGGCAGTGCGCAGGGCCAGACGCGCCAGAATACGTTCGAGATCGCCAACCTGGCGCAGTATCGGCTGCAGTTCAGTGTAACGTTCCTGAAGCGCGCCGATGGTCTGTTGGCGTTCTACCAGCACATCGGTATCACGCGCTGGCATATGCAGCCAGCGCTTAAGCATACGGCTGCCCATTGGGGTGACGGTGCAATCGAGCACCGCGGCTAGCGTGTTATCAATGCCGCCAGCCAGGTTCTGGGTGATCTCCAGATTACGGCGAGTGGCGGCATCCATAATGATGCTGTCCTGCTGGCGCTCCATGGTGATGGAGCGGATATGCGGCAGCGAGGTACGTTGGGTATCTTTGACATATTGCAGCAAACAGCCAGCAGCACACAGTCCGCGTGGCGCATTTTCCACACCAAACCCGATGAGATCGCGGGTGCCGAATTGCATATTGAGCTGCTGGCGCGCAGTGTCGATTTCAAACTCCCACAGCGGGCGGCGGCGTAGTCCGCGGCGGCCTTCGATCAGTGAGGATTCGGCGAAGTCTTCAGCGTACAGCAGTTCGGCGGGATTGGTGCGCTGAAGTTCTGCCGCCATGGTTTCCCGGTCAGCCGGTTCGCTCAAGCGAAAACGCCCGGAGCTGATATCCAGAGTGGCATAGCCAAAGCCTTTGCTGTCCTGCCAGATGGCGGCCAGCAGATTATCCTGACGCTCCTGCAATAGCGCTTCATCGCTGATGGTGCCGGGCGTAACAATGCGCACCACTTTACGCTCGACCGGCCCTTTGGTGGTGGCCGGGTCGCCAATCTGTTCGCAAATGGCGACCGATTCACCCTGATTAACCAGCTTGGCGAGATAGTTTTCCACCGCGTGGTGCGGGATCCCGGCCATCGGGATCGGCTCGCCCGCCGACGCTCCGCGTTTGGTCAGCGAGATATCAAGCAGTTGTGACGCGCGTTTAGCATCATCATAGAACAGCTCGTAAAAGTCCCCCATCCGGTAAAACAGCAGGATCTCCGGGTGCTGGGCTTTCAGCTTGAGATACTGCTGCATCATTGGCGTGTGGGCGTCAAGGTTCTCTAGTGTACTCATCAGTTTATGATGTCCATTCTCTTAAGTTTTAATGAGTTAGCGGAGTTTATTGTTCTCATTACGTCGCACTCCGCCTCATTGGTTTCTGTGAAACTCTGCGTTTCTTTTCATCTGCACATAGGCAGCATGATAACGGAGTCTGAATGTCAGGAAAACAAGAAGGAAGAGGTGGGGCCAGAGTGGATGGCATGGCGAAGTTAAAGATGAGGAATCGCGTGCTTATGGCAGCATAGCGGCGAACTTTGTTCGATGTTTCGAATAGATATATGTTCTGCCATCTATGCAGAAACGCCATGAAACATATTGTTTCTTCAATATGTTTAGCGATTTTCTATCATGACATGGATTGGATTTATTTTAATGTTAATTAAATGTAATATAATTTACAATTATTCAACGATGGTTTTTTATAGTTTTTAATCTATTAATAACCTTTCGTAATTTGTTTTTAGGATGTATCTCAATGCTCTGCGAGTTAATTTCCTGGGCTAACAATGTTCGCGAGGTTAAATGTTTTTTTAATTACCCGTTCAATGTATTACTTTTTACATGGAAAATGATTTGATAATATTTTTATCGACCAGGGGATCTGGCTGTAATTAAATCTTATTGTGGCGGTTTAATTATTAAAACGGATTTTTCGGTAATGCGGAGGGCTGCAGGTCGTTGGGCAAATATAATACCACGACTTTATCGCTCTTTACTTTTTAGGATAAAAATTTATAACGCAGGAATTTTCTATGAAACTGAATAAAGTTGCTATGGCTGTGGCATTAACTGCTGCTCTCGGTTCTATGTCTGCTCTGGCTGATACAACTAACGGTCAGATTGAACTTCAGGGTGAGCTGGTCAATACCGCTTGCGGCTTAGCCCCGTCGTCCAGCCCGGTAACCGTTGATTTTGGTCAGGTTCCTGTTTCCCTGCTGCAAGGCGGTGGTCAGGCAACTGAAACCAAAAACATCGAACTGCAGTACTGCGATACCACCATTGCCAGCAGTGCCGTTGTTTCCTACACCCCGACTTCGGTTAACCCGAACGATCCTACTCTGGCAGCATTCACTTCTGGTTCCGCATCTGGTGCGGGTATCGGCCTGAAAGACAGCGCTAGCCAGACTGTTACCTGGGGCGCGCAGACTACTCCGGTAACTCTGGTTGACGGAACTAACACTATTCCTTTTGTTGCGTTCCTGAAAGCAGAAAGCGGTACTCCGACCGTAACCGCTGGTGCATTCCAGTCAACGATCAACTTCACTATCGATTATCAATAATCGTTTTTGAGTTATCGTTCGCGGGGAGATTTCTCCCCGCGATATTTGGCTATATACCAGATAATATGGAATTCTGAGTATGGTAAAGGATACAGAGAAAAAGAGACTGATAGGGTTATTCGTATCTGTATTACTCTTTTCCGGACATGCTTTGAGTACTAATTTCACTCCTGGAAAGCTGGAACTTTCTGGCGAGTTGGTTGCCGCCGCATGTGATATTGATCCTAACTCGCGAGAGCTATGGGTTGATTTTGGCAATATATCCGCTCGCGATATTAATATGGATCAAGAGGGCAAGCTTACCCGGCCTTTTCTGGTGCGCTTAATCGGTTGCGAGTCTTTCGGCAGTGATAATCAGTCAAGTCCAGGCGCTTTTGCCACAATTACCTTTACAGGAAACGCCTCTTCGCAAGATTCTACGGTATTAATACCTGATGGCGAAGGGAAAGGGTTTGGTATACAGATTCGCGATCGCCATGGAGAGGTTTTAACCTTTGGGGAACCCTCTTCGGGATATCTTTTGAGTGATGAGAATAATACGCTGAAATTCACCGCTTCACTGGTTCCGGTTCAGCAACATATAAAGGCAGGGGATTTCTACGCCGTCACTCGTTTCTTTATGGATTATAACTAGAAACAAGCCAGTTATTCTTGTTTTAGCTTGTTTGTCGCGCACGATATTTTACTGAATGATTCGGGATGAATAGTCATGTCAGCAGAACTAAAAATAAAAATAAATGTAATCCTCTCTCAGATACTTTTCTTCTGCTGCACTTCTATGGCTTGTGCTTCCTCGGATGTAGAATTCAATACCGACGTACTGGATGCCGCCGACCGTGGCAATATTGATTTAACCCGTTTTGCTACCGATAACTATGTTCCGCCTGGCGAATATCTCTTAGACATTAAAATTAATGGCCAGGCAGTCGGGCAGCAAAAAGTTCGCTATCTGCCCTCTAAAGACCAGAAGCATACCCAGGCCTGTATTAACGGCGAAATCCTTTCAAGATTAGCGTTGAAAGAGGAAGCACAACTGAAGGTTGCGCAGCCTTTTGCGGATTGCTATGACCTGCTCAGCCTTCCCGGCGCTACGCTCAGTAACTACGCTGGCGTGCTGGATATCACCGTCCCACAGGCGTGGATGAAATACAACGACCCGAACTGGGTGCCGCCAGAGCGCTGGGACCAGGGAATTGGTGGGTTCCTGCTAGACTACAGCCTGACCGGGCAATACACCCGGCAGCTTGATATGCATGAAGATTACAGTACCCTGAGCGGATATGGTCAGACCGGGGTCAACCTCGGAGGCTGGCGTTTACGCGGTGAGTATCAAACCAGTTACTATAGCTCAACGCACCAGTTCGATTTCGACATGAATCAGATCTACGCGTATCGTCCGTTGCCGATGCTGGCGGCAAAATTGACGGCAGGGGAGATCTACCTTGATTCTCAGGTCTTCGACACCGTGCGCTTTACCGGACTTAATCTCGCCAGCGACGAGCGTCAGTTGCCGCCAAATCTGCAAGGGTACGCGCCGGAAATTCGTGGCCTGGCCAAGACTAATGCCAAAGTGACGGTGAAGCAGAGCGGGCGCATTATTTATGAGACCACGGTCCCTGCCGGGCCGTTTAATATCCAGGACCTGCGTAGTTCGGTGCGCGGTACGCTGGATGTACAGGTGGAAGAGCAGGATGGCTCCATTTCCACTTTCCAGGTCAACACCGCCAATATTCCTTATCTCACGCGTCCGGGCTATGTGCGTTATAACGTGGCGATCGGTGCGCCATCCCGTTACAGCCATAAAATTCAGGGACCGGGATTCGCTTCCGGCGACTTCTCCTGGGGGATAAGCAACGCCTGGTCGCTATATGGTGGGCTGCAAAGCGCGGGGGCTGAATATACTGCGGTTTCCGCTGGTATTGGTCGTGATTTAAGCGTTCTTGGCGCGCTCTCGCTGGATGCCACTGAATCTTATAGTCAGCAGTCGAATAAGAAACGACTTAAAGGCACCTCATTTAAGCTGAGCTATGCGAAAACCTTCGACGAATATAACAGTTCAATTACCTTCGCCGGATATCGCTTTTCTCAGGAAGATTTCCGCTCTTTCTCGCAATATCTCAACGAGCGTTATGAGGGATATGACAGCCTTGGGCGCGAAAAAGAAGTTTATACCATTACCGGGAATAAAACGTTCTGGGCCGATGAGCCGGGCAAGGCAACCACTGTATTCCTGACCTATACCCACCAGAATTACTGGAATCGCAGTAGTCAGGATCGCTACGGCATCTCTTTAGGGCGTTCGTTTAACGTCGGTAATATTCGCGGGATCACCACCAATATTTCAGCATATCGTTCTGATTATGAAGGGCGTAAAGACGACTCGATCGCTATTTCGCTTTCTGTTCCGGTTGGCGATAGCAAATGGAGTGGTCTGGACGTGCAGACCAATAACGGCAAAACCAGCCCGATGCTCTCGTATACCGATAGCAGCGACTACAACAACCTGTGGCGACTGCGTGCAGGGGCGAGCCAGAGCGGTTATGCCAACGTCGACGGCTATTATCAGCGCCGCTCGCAGTATGCCGAAATCAACAGCAACGCCAGCTATCAGCAGGATCGCTATATCTCTCTGAGCAGCACTCTGCGCGGCGGCTTTACCGCCACCCGACACGGCGCGGCGATCCATAACAGCGGCGCGACGCTCAACACCGCTCGCGTGATGGTGAATACCAACGGCATCGGCGACGTCCCGCTAAATGACGGGAAATCAAGAACTAACAATTTCGGTATCGCCGTGATTCCGGACATCGTGAGCTACAACAGCTTTGATACCCGGGTTGATGTCGATGCGATGTCGGAATCGATTGAACCGGCAAAAGCCATCAGCACCGCCACGCTGACCGAAGGCGCTATTGGCTATCAGACCTTTGGCATGGCGAAGGGCGAGAAGATGATGGGCATCATTCGCCTGGCTGACGGTACCTATCCTCCGTTTGGCGCCGAGGTTATTAACGGCGATGGCGTTAGCGTGTCGATGATTATGGAAGGCGGACAGGGATGGCTGGCGGGCGTGAACCCACAAGAGGCGCTAAGCGTGATGTGGAGCGGGAAAAAGCAGTGTCAGATAACCATTCCGCCATCTATAGAGCGTCGTTCGACAGCCGCGCTATTGCCGTGTAAATGACAGTGACAGTAATAAAAGGCCAAAAATGAGCATGACAAGTAACAAACTCTGCTGGGTGGGCGCCCTGATGCTGACAGCGGTAAGCAGTACCGCTCAGGCGGGCGTTTCACTGGATCGCACTCGCTTGATTATCACCGGTAAAGATAGCTCGGCAAGCGCGAATTTGACCAACACCAGCCCGGATATTCCGTTTCTGGCGCAGTCCTGGGTCGAGGACAGCAAAGGCAATAAAATCACCTCTCCGCTGGTGGTGCTGCCGCCTTTGCAGCGAATTAACGGCGGGCAAAAAGGCGTCGCGCGCGTGACCAAGACTGATGGCATCAATCAGCTGCCGCAGGATCGTGAAAGCCTGTTTTATTTAAGCGTGCGTGAAATTCCGCCTAAGCCAGATAAAGCGAATGTCCTGCAATTAGCGATGCAGTCGCGGATTAAATTATTTTTCCGCCCAACCGCCATTATCCCAAAAAGCAAAAGCGAGATTTGGCAGGATCAGGTCGTCTTTCAAAAAAGCGGCAATAAAATGAGCGCGCAAAACCCGACGCCTTATTACATCACCATCATTAGCCTGTCGCGGACGAAGGGTGAAAAAATAACGAAATTTCCTGGAATAATGATTGCACCGAAATCCAGTCTGGAGTTCAGCGTAACAGATGGCGGAATTAGTGATTTTTCCATGATGTACGTGAATGACTATGGCGGCCATCCGGAACTGAAATATCGCTGTGCGGGAAATACCTGTAAAGCTCTGCCGCCGTCGCAGCAAGGGTAATTGAGAGGAACCTGATGATGAAAACGCGTTTATCGCTATTCGCACTGTTTGTATTCGGTCTCAGCATGCCAGCGCTGGCCGACGCTGATATTCCGCTACAGCCGCAGCACTATAACCAGGATCATCAGGGGGAAGATGGCGGTAACGTGATATTTCAGGGTTCCGTTTACGCCTCGCCGTGCGTCCTTGCCCCGCAGAGCCGTCTGCAAATCATCGAACTGGGCGAAATTAGCGCCCGCCGTTTTCATCAGGCGGGCGATCGTAGCCAGCCGGTACTGGTACGCGTTGAACTGCGAGATTGCCTGAAAGGGGCGTCACAGGCGCGAGACAGCATCGCATCAAGGACTACGGGAAATAGCAAGCACCTCTATACCACTGGCGAGCAGGCGGTACAGATGACGTTTATCGGCGAGTCGGACGAGAATAATCGTCAACTGTTACGCCTGACTGGCAGCACCTCCGGAGCCGGTATTCGCCTGCTGGATATCAAAGAGCGCGCGCTGGATATCAATCAAACCCAGCCGCCGTTTATTGTGAAAACCGGCGACAGCAGCCTGACGTTTATTGCGGTACTGGAGTCTACCGGGCGAAACGTGACCGCCGGTAATTTTAGCGGACTGCTGCGTTTAAAAATGGAGTATCTGTAATGGCTGCTATGGTTATCTGGCGTAAAACCCGCGTCGCTATTTTGCTATTCGGTGGCCTGCTGTCCTGGGAAACCGCAGCGGCAGTTGAAGGGGAAATTACGCCGGTTGGCGGACCTAAAATGTATAATATTGACGTCGCCAACCAGGATATTACCAACAACAGTATCGGGGCGACCATTCCTTATACTTTTGCATTAGGCGGCCAATACTCTGGCGTAGCCAGCTGCACTATCGCCATGGAAAATCAGGCCATCTATTATTCTGCTACTGCCTCGTTACTTCAGCAGGGTAGTTCGGCGGGATATTTAAAACTCAATGATTATATGGATGTGAAAATTGAAATTTACATCCGCGGCCAACGAATGGCGTATCTTCCTGTGCCTTTTAATAATGAATCGAACGATGCATTTCAGAACAAATGCGTGCCACCAACCACTCAGTTTAATAACTTTGAATCCGGCGCGCAGGGGCGGGTGACGTTTATGATCACCAAGCCGATTGTTAACGGCGTAAACCTGTTGGGTACCGAAATAGCTAAACTTTACGGTCGCCTGGGCAATTACAGCGCCGGTATGGGGACCACGCCCATGTCGATTGTCTCAATTAACTCTGGAGTTATTACTGTTCCGGACAAATGTATCGTCAACTCCGGCTCGCCGATCACTGTTGATTTTAACACTATCCCCAGCTCTGGTTCACAGCTTAACGGCAACAACTACAGCCAGTCCGTGCCGATTCAGGTGAAGTGTGAAGGGGGAAGTTTTGCGACCGGTAACTTGAATATTCGCCTGGGAATTCAGCAGGCTAATACCGCCAGTTTTAATAGCGATTATTTAGGTACCACCGGGGCCGTCGACCGCTCCAACCTTGGCATTATCTTGAAGGATTCCGGCGGCAATTTAGTGGCCGCGAATAAGTTTTATGACGTCCCGGGTTTTAATAATAACCAGGGAACCTGGAATCTGACCGCCGCACCGATTGCCAATGCCGGGACCAACGTACTTGAAGGGGATTTCCAGGCATCGGCCACCGTGGTCGCTGAGTTTCAGTAAGGGGACAGCATGCGTCAATTAATCGCATCAATGATACTCATATGTTCGCTACCGGCAGTCACCCCGGCGCATGCCATCGGAGAGCTGATCGGCGGCGATTTAAACTTCAAGGGAACCGTCGTTGCCCAGGGCTGCAGTATCGTGCCTTCGTCAAAAAACATCGCCGTGGATTTTGGCCAAATTTCAACCCGCTCGCTGTACGCCGAAGGGAAATCTCAGCCCAAAGCGTTTGTTATTGAGCTACAGGATTGCAGTACCGATGTCTTTAATTCCGTCACTGTGACCTTTAGCGGGACGGAAAATGCCAATATGAGCGATCGCCTGGCGATTACGCCGGTAGCGCCCAATTCCGCCAGCGGGATTGGTATTGGCTTTGAAGAGAGTAATGGTACGGCTATTTCACTGAATACGCCGACTACCGCAGTTGCCATTTCCGATGCCACCATGCAGTTAAATTTTAAAGCTTTTGTGGAAGGGGAACCGGATGCCTTGAGTAACGAAACCTTGCAAACCGGTGCCTTTCAGGCCACGGCAAATTACACCCTAAACTATCAGTAGAACCGATCAAGGATGATTAAAAATGAGCCGCCATTTCTTTCTCTACGATAAAAATATTTTTTTCTCTGAAGGTGTGCGTTCCGCGGTTGCCGATCTTACTGCCCGCGAGCCGGACTGCTCTTTCTCAAAGATCGAACATTTTTCGCAACTGATTAGCACGCTGCGTTCACCAAAAAAGAGAGATGAGCTGCATTGGATCCTCTGTGATGTCGACAGCTTACCGGATGAACGCTTTAATGCGTTGTATACCATTAAAGAACATTATTGCCGGGAAAATCAGCAACTGGTTATTCTGTTAGATAGCAATAATCTCGCTCTCTTTTTTGCACTGCATTCGCTTCTCCCGGAAGCCAGTTGGTTATTAAAGAATGAATCACTGAGCAACTTTTCTAGCTTTATCGAAGATTCTCAGGCACTAGTAGCAAAAAAAATATTCTTTAGCCGTTCGTTGATTAACTACACACGGCAAAAATGGTTGGCAAGAGATTTTAATAACAGCATCTCCAGCGATGACTGGTGGTTGATGGAAGAAATATTCAAAGGAAAATCGCTTTCGCAAATTTCCTCTGAGCAACAAATTGATGTTCGTCGCTTAAGCCGCAGTAAACGAGGGCTGATGAAAAAATTAAACGCCAAAAATAACGTTGAGCTGTTTAACATTTTCAAGTGTATCGTCGCCACGCCTTGTATATAGCAGCGTGCAACGTATGACATCGACAAAATTACTGGCAGGTATCTAAGCCAGTAGGTAAGTGTAAGAAAATACATTTCAATATAAATAGTTAAGGAACTAACAAATGCAAAAATTAAGCATGATTGAAGCAGCGGGTATTATTGGCGGGACCTGTAAGGAAACTTGCACCAGCTCTTACGAAACTGTGGTTGTTGGTGGTGTTTCTTCTTGTAAAGAAGTGACCACCTGCACGGATAAGCACGGCAACTCAACCGTTAGCATGAAAGATGCTGCTGATGGTATGTGCGTAGTACCGAACCGCATCCGCCAGTAATTTCTGCAGTGGTATATGGAGGGGAAACCCTCCATATATTTTTACGCCTTTTTCGCGAGCCTGGTATCGAAATGAAAATAAAACCTATTACCGCTGTTGGCTACACGTTTCTGGTGGCGTTAATTTCGTCGCTGATGACTGTTTTGTGTTATCACATCTTTGTATTTAATACTTTTTCATTCGATAGCAGTAAGCCTTCGGCGCTACGGAAAATTGACGATGGAATTATTGCCAGTAGCCCAATAAAACATGAGAGCAGTATTATTGAAGTACTGTCCTATGGCTGCCACTACTGCGCGTCGAATGAGGAAGATATCGAAAAATTTGCCGCCACCTTACCGGCAGATAGCACCTTCGAAGTTATCCATATTACCGCTGAAAGAAATGGTCTGGCAGTTTATGCACCGGTTTTTGCGACGCTTGAAGTGATGGGCCTTGAGCGTCAGACGCGCGACTCGGCATTTAACGCGGTAATGGTTCGCGGTATTAATTTAGCTGATGATGAAGCGCTGAATACCTGGCTGAAAAAGAACGATATTGATGTGGCGAAATATCATCAGGTACGCCAAAGCAAAGCCGTTGCCGAGCGGCTGGAATATATGGCGGAAATCACCGAGCTCTATGACATTAACGCGACGCCGTTGTTTATTGTTAATAAAAAATACGTCGTGGCGAAGGATCGTCAATTTCCTGAATTTGCCGACTATATGCGTCAGCTGTTAGCTCAGGACAAGGAGTAAGCGTGACGCGCTTTCTGATCGTCTGGGGCGTCTTCAGCGTAAGAAAATGGTCCGCGCAGCTTGCCTGGCGACACCGTCCTTTTGCCGCCTACGGGCAAAAGGCGGTGCGGGCAGTGATGTGTTATACCCCTATGTCGCTGTTGTTGCTAACCGTTCGTGCGCTGTGCACGCTGCGGCTGTTGGGCAGACAATATCGCGGGCGTACCGCCGTGGCGACGCAGAACTATCGCTGCCTGACCGGTGGCGATGGGCGAGTTGACGCCGCGTGGATCGCCATGCGCCGCCAACTGCTGGAGATGGGCGCGACCTGGGGTCAGCACCCGGCAACGTTGCGCCAGATGCAGGCGTGTACGCAAGAGCTTGATGCGGTGGTTGCGCCACTGGTGGCGCAAAAGACGCCGGTGGTCCTCGCGCCGCTGCACTGCGTTTCCGATATTTTAGCCGCGATGGTCGGGGCCGGCGTGACGCCGGGCAAAGCCAGCGTGGTGGTCTCGTCCAGCGCGGAAAGCTACACCGTCGCCAGCCGCGCAATGGGCGGCGTCGCGCTCTCTTACTGCTCCATCCACCAGGATAATACATCGCTGGCCAGTGAGCTGATGGCGCTAATGACTAATGTCTCTGAAGGGCGGGAAAATATGATTATTTTCCCCGATATTCCAGCCGATTACACCGTTCAGACCCATGAAGCACAGTCCGGGAAAATAAGCTGTCGGCTATTTGGCCGTCCGGCAAAACTACACAACGGCGTACAGCGGTTTTCGCGCATCGTGTCGGCGCAGGTGGTTTTTTATCACCTCTATTATCAGCAAGGGATAAAAATAAAAATCTATTCCCCGCTGTCGCCAAAAGAGGTCGCGGCAACGTTGCCGACGATTATTGAAAATACCCTGCGTGATTATCCGCAGGATTGGCTTTTGTGGCACAGCCATTCGCTCTATTTTATTAATCACTGATACATCATAATGAAAAAGATTATCCCCGATATGGTTTTTCAGGAAGAGACCAACGAGTGCGGCCTTTCCTGTATTGCGATGCTGGCGCAAACCCAGAATATTCAGTGCTCTCTCCCGGCATTACGCGAAATTTTCCCGGCGTCCGATCATGGAACATCGTTGAGCGATTTATCCGTCATCCTGCAACAGGTTGGCATTGCCACTGCTCCGGTGCTCTTCGATCATGATGAGCTACATGGGCTGCCGTTCCCCTCAATTTTACATTACGGTGCCAGTCACTATGTCCTGTTGGCGTGGAGCAAAGGGGATTACGTCTGCGTGATGAACCCGGCAATTGGCCAACAGTGGTTGCCGTTTTCGGCGCTAAAAAAAGAGATTAGCGGCTATGCGCTGATCCTCGAAGAATCCCCCTCTGCGGGCGTAATCCCCAATCCTGTTATCGCCGAAACGCAACAGGAGATGCCGCGGGCCATGAGCCTGAAGGAGACGGCGGCGGTACCGGGCATCTACAAGCTGATGCTATTAACCTTTCTGGTGGCGTTAACGCTGTTTTTAATGCCGACGATGGTCAGCCGCGCGATTAATCAGGCGTTCTCCGATGTTCAGAACACGGATTTTCCATATCTGTGGTTCATCCTCGCCTTTGTGGTCTCCACGCTGTTAGCGCTGGGTGTCAGGGTGATCAGCGAACGTTTTATCCGCCGTTTTGTATTGCTTAATAGTGATATTGGTTTTTCGCGATTGCTGAATAATCCCCTGCGCTTTTTTGAAAAGCGCGCGCCGGGGGATGTTTTCAGCCGCTTTATTGCCTGGCAGAGCGGCATGCTGCAAAAAATTGAGCTGGATAACGGCCTGCGCTCGGACTGGATTATTTGCGTTATCGCCATTGGCATTATGTTCTGGATCTCCCCGGTGCTGGCGCTGATTTCCGCCGTGGGCATTGTGGTGATGGGGTTAATTAGCGTCTGGGCGATATTTCGCGACCGCTGGTATACGCAGCAGCTTCAGCTCAAAAGCGCGGTGCTAAATGACTTTTTCATGGAGACCCTTCAGGGGGTATTAACCATTAAAACCGCCGGGCTGGAAACCCAGCGCAAAGCGCAGTTTGCCCGCCTGTCGCGTGACCTTTTTACCTGCCTGCAACGGCAGAAAGTGTATCAGCAGGTGAAAGAAGGGCTGTATCAACTGACCGGCAGCCTCGAAATGGTGGTTTTTATGCTGGTAGTGCTGCCGCTGGTACATGCAAAACAGATCTCCCTGGGCGACTTCTTTGCCTACAGCTTTTTGCGGCAAATTTTTACCTCCTACGTCACGCGGATGTTCTATGCCGTTATCCGTAAATCGCAACTGCATGTAATTGATACCCGCGCACAGGGATTGTTTACGAAGCATGAGCTTGCTTCTCCCCTGATTTCTCCGCTCAGCGGAACAGCGGTTCCGCGACTGGCGTTCGAGCGGGTGAGCTTTCATTACAACCCGCAAAGGCCAGTATTAAACGCGGTGGACCTCGTACTTGAGCCTGGCGATCAGATAGCCATTGTTGGCGATTCCGGTGCCGGAAAGAGCACCTTGCTGCGGCTGATGACCGGACTTTTTTCCGCGCAGGATGGGCGAATTTTGCTGAACAATGCTGAGGCGAGTGCCCAACAACTGACCTCGCAGGTGTGGTTGCAAAGTCAGGAAGACATCCTGTTTAACGCCTCGGTGTTGCAAAACATCACCCTGTTTGACCCGTGGTACAGCGACAGCGACCGTGGGCGAGTGGAAGCGCTGATCGATAAAATGGCGCTGGGGCCGGTGGTACAGGCGCTGCCTGGGGGAATGGAAGCGCTAATTCGCGAAAGCCACTCCGCGCTCTCTTTAGGCCAGCGCCAGAGGCTGATGTTGGCGAGGGCGCTCTACAGTACCCGACCGATTTTACTGTTCGATGAACCAACCGCCAATCTTGATGATGAAACCGCAGAGACGGTCATCGCCGCGCTGTGTCAGCACTGTCGCGAACAGGGCAAAACGCTGATTGTCGTGACCCACAGTGAGCTGATTGTGAACCACTTTGCGCGAGTATATTGCCTGAACGAAGGCGAGCTGCGCGATATCGGGCAGGGAGTGCCGGTCCAATGACGCGAGCATTTTTCCGCCGTCCTAAAATGTTGCTGTTTGCGCTGGCCGCGATGGCGGCCATTGTCGCTGCCGTTTTCTACCAGCAATCGCGTCCGGCACAGGCCGAATCGCTCTATACCGTCGCCCTCGATCGTGGAGATATCGAAAAGGTGGTACTGGCGAGCGGGATTATCAAACCCGCCGTCCAGGTGAGCGTTGGCGCTCAGGTCAGCGGGCAGTTGCGCAAGCTGTTTGTTCGTCAAGGGGAGCGGGTGCAAAAAGGGCAACTGCTGGCCGAAATCGACCCGACTTTACAGCTTTCAGACTTACGCAACGCCACCGCGCAGCTGGCCAGCGCCAGAGCACAGAAGTTAGCCTCTGAAGCGACGCTGGTGCAGTACCGCAAAGCGTTGACCCGCGAGCAGGCCATGAATCGCGATGGCTCTGGTGTGAACAGCGACCTTGAACAGGCGCAGGCGCAATATGCCGCGCAGGTACAGCAGATTGCGGTCAATGAGGCGCAGATTGTGCAAGCGGAAATGAGCGTGCAGACCGCCAACGCCAACCTCGGTTATACGCGCATTCTCGCCCCTATGGACGGCGAAGTACTGGGCATTGTCACCCGTGAAGGGCAAACCATCGTCTCCTCACAAATCGCGCCGACTATTCTGGTGCTTGCCGACCTCGATAAAATGCAGGTGCAAACGCGCATTTCCGAAGCCGATATCCAGAAAATCCATCCCGGACAGCCGCTGTGGTTTTACGTGATTGCCGACCCGCAAACGCGTTATGAGGGGGAGCTTGGCTATGTCCAGCCCGCGCCGCAGGAGGCGCTGGAAGAGCAAAACTCCGGGGCTTCCGCCAGCAATCAGCAAAGCACAGCCATTTACTACAACGGCACCTTTGAGGTGGATAACCGCCAGCGACTGTTGAAAACCTCGATGACCGCGCAGGTATTTATCCGCATTGCGCAGGCCAAGGAGGCGTTGCGCATTCCAGTTGCTGCGCTGGGGCGTTCGCTGGGCAATGAGCGCTATCGTGTGGTGGTGCAGAAGGCGAGCGGCAGCGAGGAGCGCACCGTTCGTATCGGCATTAACGACCGCCAGTACGCGCAGGTCCTTGAAGGCTTGCAGCCCGGTGAGCGGGTGGTGATCCCGCAGGATGCAGGGTCAATCTGATGGTGAAGTCTTTAATCCAGCTTAATAACGTCACCCGCTCTTTTATCGCCGGAACGCAGACGATTCCGGTGCTGAAATCGGTGTCCCTGACCATTATGCCCGGCGAAATGGTGGCGATAATGGGCGCTTCCGGCTCGGGTAAATCGACGTTGATGAACATTATCGGCTGCCTGGACAAACCCAGCAGCGGCGAGGTTTATATCAACGGCATTGCTACTCATCTGGCCGATAGCGCGGCGCTTGCCGAACTGCGTAGCCGCTGGTTAGGGTTTATTTTTCAGCGCTATCACCTGATGCCTTATTTAACGGCGGAAGAGAACATCGCCATTCCCGCCTTATATACCGCGATGCCTGCAACTGAACGTCAGGCGCGAATCGCGCTGCTGGCGGGAAAGCTGGGCATTGATACGCGCTTAGGGCATAAACCCGCGCAGCTCTCCGGCGGGCAGCAGCAGCGTGTCAGCGTGTGCCGGGCGCTGATCAACGGCGCGCAGATTATTCTTGCTGATGAACCCACCGGGGCGCTGGATAGCGCCAGCGGCAGGGCGCTGATGGATGTTCTGCACCAGTTGAACGCCGATGGCCATACGGTGATTATCGTGACCCACGATCGCGAGGTGGCGCAGCAGGCGCAGCGGATCGTCGAGATCAGCGATGGGCAGATTGTTGCCGATCGCACGAATTGCGCTCAGGACAAACGTGATATTCAGCGGCTGCCGACGGTACAGGATAACGGTCGGGCTTCGCTGTCGCGCAGCGTAGGCGAGTCGGTACGAATGGCATGGCGTGCGCTGCTGGGACATCGGATGCGCGCCTTTCTGTCGATGTTGGGGATTATCATCGGCATCTCATCGGTGGTTTCCTCGATGGCGGTAGGCGAAGGTGCCCGGCAGACCATCATGAACGAAATTGGCAAACTGGGTAATACCACGCTTGAAATTCGCCCCGGTACCGGTTGGGGCAGCAAGCGCCCGGATATGGAGCGCGCGCTGTCGCTGGAGGATATCACCAGCCTCAGCAAGCAGCCCTGGGTGCTGGGGGTGTCGCCGATTGTCTCCAGCATGACTACCGCAGTGCGCCAGGGCCTGGATTCCTCGATGATCCTCTCCGGGGTTTCCGCCGACTATTTTTCGTTGCAGGGGATTCGCTTTATTCAGGGCAACGGCTTTACCTTACGCGACGTCAACGATCGGGAGCCGGTACTGGTGCTGGATGAAACCAGTAAAGAGACGCTGTTTCCCGGTAATGAAGATCCGCTGGATAAAATTGTGCAAATCGCCGGTGCGCCGTGGCGGGTGATCGGCGTTGCCAGCAAGCCGGGGCCGAAAGTGGTCAGCGGGTTTATGTCGGCGTGGATCCCTTATACCTCGCTATTACAGCGGATTTCCGGTGATAAGCCGCTGGAGGCGCTAACGCTGCGCTTTCAGGAGACGCTGTCGCCGAGAGAGGCCGCGCAGCGTGCGGAAAGGCATCTTATTCGCGAGCATGGCAAAAAAGATTTCTTTGTCCAGACCGATGAACAGCTCGCCAAAGCGCTGCAAAAAACCTCCGATTCAATGTCGCTGCTGATCACCGCGATTGCCGCTATTTCACTACTGGTCGGCGGCGTTGGGGTGATGAATATCATGCTGGTTTCCGTTACCGAGCGAACCCATGAGATCGGTATCCGACTCTCGGTCGGCGCGCGTCCCTCCGATATCATGCACCAGTTTTTGATTGAGGCGGTGATGATCTGCGCGCTCGGCGGGCTGACGGGGGTCATTGGCTCCTGGGCCGCCGGGAACCTGTTTGCTCTGCTGACGCAGGAGTTCTCGATGGTCTTTACGTGGCTCCCGGTGGCGATGGCCTGCGGCTTTTCCGCTCTGATTGGCCTGACGTTCGGCTATTTCCCGGCGCGGCGAGCGGCGCGACTCAACCCTACGGAGGCGCTGGCTCGCGAATGAGATTAGGTACTTTTTTACCGCTGATCCTGCTGCTCACGGGCTGCGGTAACCTGACCCGCAGCGATTATCAGCGCCCGCTGTTGTCGGTGCCGGAAAACTGGCAGCGAACAGAAGGGCAGAATATCGCCCCTTCGCAGGTGGAAGATGGCCGATGGTGGGATCGCTTCGGCGACGAGCGTTTGTCGCGCGTGCTGGGTCAGGTGCTGGAAAGCAATAACGATCTGGCCGCTGCCGCATTAACTCTCAAGCAGGCGCGTATTTCTGCCGGGCTAACCCAGACCAATATCAGTCCTGACGCCACGCTCAACGGATCCGGCAGCAATTCGAAGCCGTTAAACAGCGGGCGTTCGCAGGAGAGCTACAGCACCTCGTTGTCGCTGAGCTATGAACTGGATCTCTGGGGCAAGCTGGCGCGTATTCGCGAACAAAGCGAGTGGGAAGCGGTTGCCAGCGAGCAGGATTATCATGCGACGATCCTGTCGACGATCGATACCACCGCGCAGCTGTACTGGAACATCGCCCTGCTAAATCAGCAAATGGTTTATCAGGAGGTGAGTTTCGATATTGCCAGGCAGACGCTAGCGCAGATTGAGTCATGGCAACGGGCGGGGAAAGTTGGACTACTTGATGTTCTACAGGCCCGGCAGACGGTTATCAGCCGCCAGAATCAGCTGCTCGCCCTGAAGCAGCAGCGGGCGATTTCGCGCAACGCGCTGGCGCTGCTGCTCAATCGCCCACCGTCGCAGCATACCGATGAGGCCCATGCACTAGATGTTCGTCAGCACGTCGCCATTGCCAACGCCACGCCGCTGGCCGCGCTCGCCAGCCGTCCGGATCTTCAGGCCGCGGAATCACGCCTGCGTGCGGCGTTGGCGGGCTCAGATGCCGCGCGGCTGAGCTTCTATCCCACGCTTTCGTTGCAGGGGACGCTTAGCGCCGGAAGCCAGATTTTTCACCAATGGTTTAACGATCCGCTACGGAGCGTCGGTGGCAGCGTGAGTGCGCCCTTTATCCAGTGGAATACGGTGCAGCTCACCGTGGAACAGGCCAGCGTAAAGGTGCAGCAGGAGGCGGTGAACTTCCGCCGCACGGCCTATACCGCGCTGTCGGAAGTGGATAACGCCATGGAGAAGCGGCTAAACGCCGACGAGCAGCGCGAGCGCTTGCTGCAATCGTTGCAACTGGGCCAGCAGCGTCTGACGCTCACCGGGAGCCGCTATCGTGCAGGCGCGGTGGATTATCAGACCCTGCTGAACGCCCAGGATGCGCTGCTTGATGTGCAAAACAGTCTTGCGCAAAACCAGTACGACTATCTTTATGCCACTTTGCAGCTCTGGCTGGCGCAAGGTGGCAGTAACCCGCAACAGAGGACATCCCAAAATGAGTCACAGTAAACCCCCTTATCGCGTGGTGATTACCGGCTATGGCGCGGTGACTCCCCTTGGCGACAGCGCCGCCGAAAGTTGGCAGGCGATCATGGATTATCGACACGGCTACCGCTATGTCGATCTCTCGGCTAACGGCATCCACACCCATTTTATTGGTCAGGTGGAGAACGAACCCAGCCTTAAGGGCGTTCCTGCTGCTATCCGCCGCCGTTTACCGCGCCATGCGCGCCTGGCGCTGGCCGCCGCGCGTGAAGCCATGGCGATGGCCTTTGCCGGTGAATCGCCAGCCGCGTTCTACGATCCGCTGATGTGCGGTGCGATTATTGGCACCGGCTGGGCAGGGCTGGATGAGAGTTACCTGGCGGTGCCGGAGTTTGAGAAAAAAGGTGTCTCTTCACCCTTTAGCTGCTTCTTTTCGATGCCGAACGTGACTACCGCAGCCTGTAGCCAGCTGTGGAATTTACGTGGATATCAAAATACCCCTGTTGCCGCCTGCGCTACCGGCACTATTGCTATCGGCGAGGCCTATGATGCGATTCGTTTTGGCCGCGCCAGCATGATGCTTGCCGGCGCCGGGGAGGCGTTAAATAGCGTCTGCGCCATCTGGAATATCGATGTGCTCGGTGCGCTGAGCCGGGAAACGGAATCACCGGAGCGGGCCAGTTGTCCGTTCAGCCAGCAGCGAAGCGGGTTTGTGCTTTCGGAAGGGGGCGCGGTGCTGTGCCTGGAAGAGCGCGAGCACGCCATCGCTCGTGGGGCGACGATCCTCGCGGAAGTCACCGGCTATGCCAATTTCTCCGACGCGGTGGATTTTACCTCCCCGGCGGAGGATTGCGTGGCCCGCGAGCAGACTATCCGCTGGGCGCTACGCAGCGCGGGGCTCCAGCCCGCCGATCTCGACTATATCAATGCCCACGGCACCTCCACGCCGCTTAATGATATTAACGAAACGCAGTCGCTGAAAAAGGCGCTGGGTGACGAGGCGTATCGAATCCCGGTTTCCAGCACCAAAGCCTACTCCGGGCATCTGATAGCGGCGGCGGGAAGCTTCGAGACCATTGTCTGCCTGCAGGCAATGGCGGCCGGGATCATGCCCGCGACGGCACATTTAACCCAGCCCGATCCACTGTGCGATCTCGACTATATTGCCGAAGGGCATCGCCAGGGTGAGATTCGCCGGGCGTTGAATCTGAGCTTTGGTTTTGGCGGTGCGAACGCCGCGCTGGTGCTGGAGAAACACGCGTGACGCGGCTGCGCTACACCCTTGCCGATGCTCATCAGTGGGCAGCATTTTCTGGCGATGACAACCCGATCCACTTCGATCTTGCGGCTGCGCGTGCGATGGGGGGGAGCCAGTTGAGCGTCCACGGGATGCGCGCACTGCTGGATGTGAAACGTGATGTTCAGTCGCGGCTGGTGTATCCGTCATCCCGTGCTGAAGGTTATCTGAAATGTCAGGTACGCCTGCGCAGGCCGCTGTGGTGCGAAGCCGACTGGCTGTTAACGCCGGGACCGGCAAAAAAACGCGTGTTATCCGCCGCGTCGGTCATGCATCCACAGAGTGATGAAGTCTGCCTGTCATGCCAGATGACCCTGGCGACTGAACCTGAATCGCTGGTGGGGAAACAGCCCAGCGAACTTGATTCTAAGACGCTGCTCGCTCTGCAATCTCACTTCAACAGCGCCTGGCCCGACCTGACGCAGTGGCAATTTCTTGATGCACTGCTCTTTCGTCAGCTGATTAGCGATAAAGCGCTGCTGAATCAGGAGAACATTGCGGCCCTGCTCGACCAGGGGGAAACCTCGTTACAGCAAATTTTTACCCGCTATCCGGTGTTGCAAACTCACCAGGAGGTGATTTTCGATACCCGATTTGCGGATAAAGGAGCACCGATCTGGCCGGAATCCCTGTCGCTCTGGCTGCTACCTTCGCTGGTGGTCGGACAGGTTGAACAGGGTGCGCTGGTGCGTATCGCGGCAGCGGCACAGCTCAATGACCAGATTATGACCAATGTGATTACGCTGAAAGTTGGCCCAATTAATAATTGATAATTAAGGATAATTTTATGATTCAGTATGATGAAGTTCTGCAGAAAGTCTGTGAAATGATCTGTGATGCCAAAGACCTGGAGCCCGATGAAGTCGATGAGAATACGCCCCTCGTGCGGCTGAAATTAGATAGTCTCGACTACGTCGAGCTGATGGTACTGGCAAAGCGTGAATTCAACATCACGCTGGAGGCTGACTGGTTTATTCACAATCCGGGTATCACCCTCGGTGAGCTGTGTCAGCACATCAGCAAAGAGTCAGGTAACTGATATGGCGCAGAAATGGATACTGGTTACCGGCGGCAGTCGCGGCATCGGTCGGGCGCTGGTGATGGGGTTGGCGAAAAGCTGGAATGTGGTGTTTACCGGCCGCAACGAAGCGGCGATCAACGACATCCAGGCGCAGGCGAGCGGAGGCGATTCATCCCATTGGGTGCGAGGTTACGCCTGCGATGGTAACGACGAAGCGCGGGTTGAACAGCTTGCGCAGTCGCTGCTGGCTGAGTGGGGGGCACCGGAGGCGATTATCCACAATGCCGGGATGGCCCGTGATGGCCTGCATATTCACCAGAATGCGGCAATCTGGCGCGAGGTGCTGGAGACCAACGTTATCGCAATGATGAACTGGAACCGGGTTCTGCTGCCAGCGATGCTGATGCAGCGATGCGGTTCTATCGTGATGATGTCTTCAGTCAGCGCGCTCAAGGGCAACGTCGGTCAGACGGCCTATGCTGCCAGCAAAGCGGCGATGGGCGGTATGGCGCGTTCACTGGCGCTGGAGGTCGGGCGTTTCGGCATCCGGGTGAACTGCCTGGCACCGGGCTTGATTCGTACTGAAATGCTTGAAGAGATCCCGGCACAAAAATTAAAAGAGATGCGGCAGTCGATACCGCTGCGCAGATTGGGTGAAACGGATGATGTGCTTCAGGCGGTGGCGTTTTTAATCGGTGAGGGGAGTCAATATATCACCGGGCAGACCCTGGTACTGGACGGCGGACTGAGTGCCTGAATATGATCGGGCCGGACGATCGGCTGGCCTGATCTTAAGTGCGGGGCGCGAGTTGTTCGATACGCGCCACTAGCTCTTTTATCTCTGTTGCGGTCGCGCGATAAATTTGAATAATCTGCGAAGAGTTTTGTGCGACCAGAGACACAACCAACTGATGAATTTCATCCCCCTGGTTATGTTTAATTAACCGAGCCAGCGATTTCTCTTCTGCCCGTGAGTTGGTTAATGCATGGACCACCTGACGACTGACTGCGATAAGTGCCGCATACGGATTGGGGCTATCTTGCAGGATACCCCACTCAGCAATATCATCAATTTCTTCAATTAGATAGAGTGAACGCAGCGCTTTATCTGGCGAAGCCGAACCCTCATGCGGCGGGCTATGGTCAAGACACGCAATATTATGCAATAACCCACCAATCTCAACTTTTAGGCTTTGCATCGCGCTCATGTCCATTTTTGTCGCCAGATAACCGGCAATATGTCCGACAGCAGAGGAGTGCCATGGTGTTTGCTGGCTGAACTGATCGATAATAAACGAGAGCAATTCAGCAATATCACGTAGGTTGTGTAAAGAAATGGTATCGTTATGAATTCTTGGGATTTCTTTAATGTAATCCCGATAGTCAGAGGAGGCCATCACCGACCAAAAGTGTTCATTGCTGGAGAGGGTTCTGAAGGCCTGAATGTACTCTTCTTTATAGAGAATATTCGCCCCGGCAGTCACTATGTCGAGGAGTTTCTTGCCTAGGAAGGGCATATGGCTGGTACGGTGCTGGCAATAAAGGACATCCAGTCGATCGGCAAAGAACAGCAGATGGCTTTCTTCGGGGACCAGTTCCCCTTCGATGTAATGCCCCAGGCCTTTTCGCCAGTGGGTATGGTGATAGCGAACAATCCTGTTCAATGGGCGAAATAGAGGAATTCTGCTGAGTAATTCGCTGCCAATAAGCGCATGGTTGTTATGCTCATCATCAATGTAACTAAGCGGTTCAAGACGCGATTTTTCATTCAATCCGCCGATATCATGGATGAGGGCCGCAAGAACGGTTTTACGACGCTGAGCCGAAGAGAAATGAACTAAATTAGCCAGGTGCGATACGATAAATGCAGTTCTGACATGATGCAGATTCAGCTTGGGGTTAATCATGTCAATGGTATTTGCAATGCTGGCTAATGTCGGTAGTAAATGTATCGTCATGATATCGTTATAATATGAAATTTAATGAGATGAATCTCAATCAATGATTGATTATTTACGTTGGCAACCATATTGTGGAAACGTTTGATTACCGAATAAAATAGTATCATCATTGACTCGATTTATATAGATGATTCTATCATTAGTTTGGCTGCCAAAGAGAGTCTGTTGCGCAATATTTTCCGGTGTATTATCGGCGCTGTGACGAATTATCCTGGCATCAACGATATGAAAAAGAGAGCTTCTGCCAGAACGTTTCTTTAATGTGTAGGTGACGCTGCGTGAGATGATATATTTATCCCCATCACTGGTGAGTAATCCTTCAACGCTGATTAAAAACCGATCGTTTGAATATTCTACAGATAGCAAGCCTTGTGTGCGTAGAATACTCTCATTTGTGTTCTCCGTCAGATCGTATTGTGACTCACAGGAAAAAGACGGATGACTATTGAGGCGAATATAAAAAATTAATAATGCTATTAGTGCTGGCAGACAGATCGCAAATACTAAGACATATTTACGCATTTTTTATTTCCTTATAGTAGTAACTATGGCATTTTTGGGACTTAAGATCGCATTCCAGTATGAATATGTCCATATAAATGCCTAAGTCTTGCTCTTCGCTCATCTGCCGGTTGAAAAAGTATATTTTCTTTGGCGTAGAACAATCGATCCCGGAGGGCAGCAGTTTTTGATTCCTGAGTATTTCTGTTGCAGATATGCTGCCTGTGCCATAAATGGTGCATTTATCCTGAGCGAGGAAAATGCCAGATGATTGTTTTTTATGGATAAAAAAATAAGAGAGGAGCATGAGACCGGCGGCAATCAGGATAAATAAAATGATCGCTTTGCGATGTTGCCCGATCGTCATAGGCGTAGGGGGCTCAGGGGAAAGAGTTGGGAGAGAGAAAGATGTGTGATAATCACTATCGGTGGTAATAATAATTTCATTAGAAATCTTAAAACCGATTCGCGGCACCGTAATAATCACATTTTTCTCAATGCCAAGGTCAGACAAACTACGACGCAGTGTGGATATATATTGATTCAGATTACTATTAGAAGGTCTGGCACCATATTGTTCAAACACCGTCTGAAAAATATCAACACGCGAGATAATATCTCCCCGATATTGCAGCAGACAGCTAAGAAGGCGAGTAGATGTGGCTGATAGTTCAATACAATCGCCAGTCAACAAGTTGACCAGAGAGGCCTCCTCAGTGTCAAAAGTAATAAAACCCTCTATATCGAACCGCATTTTTATCTCCACACGGAATTAAAAATTCACTCTTTATATCAGGAGTTTTATCATAAAAAAAAGTGAATTTCAGATAAATGTACTGTTTAAATTGAAATTTAAAGCTAATGTTGCCGTTTTAGTGTGGTCAATCCATACTGCAGTTCATTGAATGACAGAAGGAACTGACTCATGAAGATTGTAACTTCATCCCCTATCCCTGATTTACATCATGGTTCTGGTGCTGCTGTTGAAAGCTTAAGGTCATTGATGACTGCCATGGGTATCAATAAATTCTCTGGAGTTAACGTTCCAGAGCAGGAGTACATTCTTTTCGTATTAAAAGAACATGAGCCTGAGGGGCTACTTACTCGTGAATTAGCTGACAGATGTGAAATGTCAATATATAAAGTCAGACATTTGTTGCTGCCTTTGGAGAAGTATGGTCAGGTGAACAGAATAAAAATTAAAAAACATCATAAGTGGTATATTTATAATAAACATGTTGACGAAGAGTCATACTAACAAGAGGCCCGGGTGTTTGCAATAAACACAGGGTTTTTAGATATCTTTTTGATTTTTTAATTAGTTTAGAGAGTTAATATCTCGCAAATAGTAGAGAATATTCTTAATGAGAGTATCTACCGCTCCTTAAATAAGTGTCGTTTAGCTGTTCAAATACCAGTGGGTATTTATCAATAATGGCAGATAATTCTCATGAGGGGGTTTTAAGCAGCAGAAGGCGACGGAATAGTCCTGAGACGTGTTTGTTGATGAAATGATGATTGTGTTTCCGATATGTTACTTTTACAACGTGGCAACTGCCGTTCAAGGTAAGGGAGGGCGTTTGGCTATGAGCGAGGGTCTGCAAGGAGAAACCATAATTATCTATAGTAGTTGTTACGGTGTGTTCGTTTCAGCATTCCCGCAGCTTCATCTCTTTTGTTATACAGGCTGATATTGGCCATGAAATGAAAATAGTGTGATCTAGTTCAATAATATCCTATGCGAGATAAATACTCTTCGGTAACTTATATTTATTGCCATTGGCCATGAGCGCATCTAAAGCAAGATGGTCTCTGGTGTCCAGTATGTTGGACTAAATTCCCATATTATGGGAGGTACGTTAGTTAACTGAGTCAGAGTGCCGGGCAATTGAGGTGTTATTTGATATGAAATAATAAAAAGTCCGTATCAGTCACGTTACTGTGGGGCCAAATATTATGGTTATCAAACACTCAGCTTGAAGGGAGCACAAAATGGCTTACAGAATGATTTTAAACGAAACCTCTTATTTTGGTGCGGGATCGATTAGCTGCATTGTCGATGAAGTCAAAAAGCGCGGCTTTAAAAAAGCGCTGGTGGTCACTGATAAAGATCTGATCCGCTTTAAGGTCGCGACAAAGGTATTCGATATCCTCGACAGCGCCGGCCTGGCCTACAGCGTCTTTGATAGCGTGATTCCTAACCCGACCATTGAGGTTGTACAGCAGGGCGTTGAAGCGTTTAAACAATCGGGTGCAGATTACCTGATCGCCATTGGCGGTGGTTCCCCGCAGGATACCTGCAAGGCAGTAGGGATTATCATTAATAACCCTGAATTCGCCGATGTTCGCAGCCTGGAGGGCGGAGCCGACACCAAAAATGCCGCAGTGCCGATGATTGCGATCCCAACCACCGCCGGTACGGCTGCTGAAGTGACCATCAACTACGTCATCACCGACGTACAAAACCGCCGCAAGTTTGTTTGCTATGACCCGCATGATATCCCGGTTGTGGCGATTATCGATGCTGAAATGATGGCCAGCATGCCTGCCAGCCTGAAGGCGGCGACCGGCGTCGATGCACTGACTCATGCGATCGAAGGTTATATCACTAAAGGCGCATGGGAATTAACCGACATGCTGCATCTTAAGGCCATCGAAGTGATTGGCCGTTCGCTGCGCGCCTCAGTGCAGGGCGATGCGCAGGGTGCGGAAGGGATGGCGCTGGGGCAATATATTGCCGGAATGGGCTTCTCTAACGTCGGACTGGGGCTGGTACACGGCATGGCGCACCCGCTGGGCGCTTTCTACGGTACGCCGCATGGTGTCGCCAACGCAGTGCTGTTGCCACATCTTATGGCTTACAACGCTGAATTTACCGGTGAGAAGTATCGCGACATTGCGGTGGCTCTGGGAAATAAACAGGCAGCGACCCTACCGATTGCCGAAGCACGTAAGGCGGCCGTTGAGGCTGTGGCGCAGCTTAACCGCGACGTTAATATCCCGGCGCGTCTGCGTGATGTGGGTATGAAAGAAGAAGATATTGATGCTCTTGCCGCAGCAGCTCTGGCGGATGTGTGCACTGGCGGTAACCCGCGTGATACGAATCTGGAAGAGATTAAAGCGCTGTATCGGCAGATCTTCTAATTGAAAGTATGCCTCATGGCCGATGGAAACATTGACTATGAGGTATAGAGCAACATACCGGACAGCTCTGTCCGGTATCTCTATGTAAGTTTTAAAATAAACATGCCAGGTTGTTGAATTGGCTAAATAGGGTATTGAAGCATTTCCCGCAATAGCAGTCCGGACCTTGTTTATGAAATGTGGTATTTCCTGGCCATTCTGGGAGCGGTTTCTGTGGTGCTGATTAAGTTATTCTACCGGGATATTTATTACGTTATCAGAAACCCGGAACCTGATCAGGTTCTGGCGGTACTCGGAACCCCTCTTGCTATAACCACCATTTTTTATCTCATTGCGCGGGTGATAAGACGGTTCTGGTAAATGATATGTGAAAGTCGATGGATAAATAACGAAACGGCAGGAGAGAATTCAGACGTTTGTGCATCGGTACTGGCAACATCGGCCGCAATGGATTGATATTATGGCAGAAGAAAAACGACACCCGATTGAGGTTTTACAGGAGTTCATGGATGAAATGGAGTGCACTGATACCGTCTCCACCGCTGCGCCCGTGGGTTAATCGCTACTGGTCGTGGCAGGAAGAAGCCAACATGCCGCCGTTGTTGCCTGGAACGGGGGGAGAGCTGTTTTTCTGGTATCAGCAGCCGGTGGGTATTACCAGCGCAATCGCACCCGAGTCTGCCTGCAGCCGCAGCGCGCTGCTGTTGCCCCGGGATTGTCCGTTTAATTTCCACTCTACCGCGCCATTCTCTTTTATCGCCGTCCGTTTCCGGGCCGGTGCCCTGCGTCATTTTTGCCCGTGTCCGGAGGCGGAACTGATCGATACTGCGCTTCATCCCCGGGAAATCTGGGGGGATGAAATACGTCATCTGGAGCAGAAAATGGCTGAAGCGGGCGGACTGAGGGAACGGATACAGCATATTGAATGTTTTTTGCTAACCCAGTTGCAGCGCCACTACCGTCAGCAACATCACTGGCTGGATGAGGTCATCCGACAGATATATTACCGCCATAGTACGGTGACTCAGTCTGAGTTGGTGACCTGCTCCGGGTTCAGTACCCGTTACTTTCAGAAGATATTTCGCCAGCATTTTGGCGTCACGCCGCGCCATTTTCAGCGCATTATCCGTTTTGAGCAGTTGACCCGTCATCTGTTGCTTAACCGACAGCAACATTATCTGGCGAGCGCGCTGGAATATGGTTACTACGACCAATCGCATTTTATCCATGACTTCCGATATTTTACCGGCAACGCACCGTCACGCTTTTTTCAGGAAAATAATTTTAGTGCGCATTTTTACAATCATCCCACACTCTGGTGACATAACCTTGGAGGACACATTAATTGCAGGGCTTATGGTCCTGCCCGTTTGTTCTGAAAAGGAATAATGATGACATTGAAAGCCGCGTTTATATTTTTAACTCCGGAAGGTAATGCTGATATTCACCGTTGCGAAGTCGTGACGGAAAGCGTCAGCGTAGTGACCTGTGCTGTGAACAGTTATCAGGCAGCCAGCGAACTGGCGGCCACACTGGTCACTCAGGATATTACAGCCATAGAGCTGTGTGGCGGGTTTGGTATTGAAGGTGTTGCTCAGGTGAAAAAGGCGGTCAATGGCAGGGCCGTAATCGGCGTAGTGCGTTTTGATTGTCATCCGGGTCTGCAATTCAGTAGCGGAGATATGTTGTTTGACCAGAATAAAGCCTGATTTATTTCCAAAAGCGTAATTTATGCTTTGCACGTCAAAATAAGCGCCAGCAGACCGGCAATTTTCAGATTATTGTTTCTTCACATTGTCCCTTATTGGTAACAATGTGAAGTTACTGATAGGCGACAAGGAGAGAAAACTTTGTCGGAGAAAAAGTCGGTCTCTTTACCCGGGCGTCGTCATTTCATCCGCTTTCTGGGAGGATGTTCCATTTTACTCCTTCCTGCTTTGAGCGGATGTGTCAACAAAGAGAGTGCAGGGAGGCCAAAAACTCCTCCACACGATGATCCACGCTATCGGAGGCTGACCGCTGGGGCTCAGGCCCGGCATAAACCCCACCTGTTTTTGTTGCTAGTACGGTAGCTGCATAAGAACCTTCCATCCCAGTACTTGCATTAACATTAGGTAACCCGGTCTCGTCAATCAAAGCTCTAGTATCTTGCCAAATTACACTCATGGTAACGTAAGTATCCCGGTGAAATACGTGAAAAACCAGCAGTCTCAGGATGGCAATCGTCAGGGCTATACTGGTCAGAATGGTAAATATCAACGTGATGGTACGTCGCACGAGGTCGCCCTATCGACTGCCTGAGTGCCTTTTATTGTTCTGGCGCTACTCCACCATTCTGAGCTTATTGATATCATCGGTAATTATCCAGTCATCCATATTACTTTTACGGTAGTAGGTAAACGGGATAATCTCTTCTGGCCGGGAGACTTGATACACGCCAAGACACTTTTTCCCGCACCACCGTGCATATTGTTTTGCAGAAAGATTAAGCTCTTTCTTAAATTCAGCAATAAATAACGCTGACTCCTCAGGGCTCATTTTTTCTTTTTCAGTCACGTTTTCAATTACCGCACGGTGAGTTACGCGCAGACTGCCGCCTTTCTCTACAAAATAAACCACATCGCCTTCTTTCGCTCGCCCGCCTAAGGGCGATTTTTTCCCCGATGCGCCACGAATCAGCATCGTTTTTTCATTATTGATTAATTTCGTTAACTCCTGCCCCTCACGATCCAGATAAACCAGGTGCTCTGTCGTACCCTCTTTGCGGATATACCACTCATTTTTTTCCATATTTCCCCGAATAATGGTCAAGGTAATATATTCAATGCCCACAAAAACTAGTTTCGGTGAGCGAGCATGTTTCTCAGTCGTTAGTATCTCAGTATAAACAGAGTGTTCCGGCCTTCTCACGCGTATTTACCCTGGCGTTCTTCCACGGTGTCAAAGGTGGAACTCAGCCCTGTCACCAGACCAGTGAATCCAGTATCGCTTCACCGGTAGTCAGATAATCATCTTTCAGCGGGACCGGTATGTTAAACGTGACCATCATCAGCCGGTTATTAAAAGATGCCAGCTGGGTGATGGTGTAAACCTGCCCGCCACTGCCGGAGGCATCCGCTGCCACCGATCCCAGGCGGCTGACGGTATGCTCGTTGATTTTTTTAGTGGTCAGAGTGGGCTTCTGGTTCGCCATCTGCTTTTTCATCATTTCCGCCAGGCGTGGAACATGTTCATCCTTAAGTAACTTGCCGGGGAACGGAAACAGGAATGCCAGAGATACCACGCCCTTACTGGTGTCGGCATACCAGACTTCCTTCGGGCGCGGATTTGCTGTCGGATAAGCTCCCGGAATCTGTGCTGTCGGCATTTTCCTGAAATCTGGCGGGAGGGTAACCGCAACCCTGTCATCAAGGATCCGGGTCTCTGCCGCATTTTTCATCACGGTTGTCGGTACACGGGTTTCAGCCTGAGCAATTGAACCTGCAACAGACAGGGTGGCAGCAATAAAGCAGGCCGATAACAGTTTTGAATTTCTCATCATTCAGTTCCTTTGTTAGTTAACCGCAACAGAAAATTACACCCTGTGTTTCTCAAATAATGAAACTGTTCAGGGAGTCTACTATCAAAAGCACGGCAGATATTTTCAGGATATTTTTAATATTTCGATATGTTGAATTCTTTCCTCTATTCTCGCATTTCAATCGGCACTGATGTCACTGGAGAACAATGTAATGGCAGCAGTAACGGTGTAATGCTGATAGCGTACAAACTGAGATCTCCAGGACGAAATTCGGGGCTAAAATAAGTACGGTTCGATCGTTACCAGCTTAAGGTATATTAAAAATCAGATTTCCCGTGCATGAGAAGGTACCGACATCCGTTGGTGTAAAGAAAGCCGTCATATTATTATTCCCATAATATAATATTATCTCCTGATCACTATTTCCATCTATCGGCTGAGAGCTCTGTCCCCCATTGAGTTGAGGCTGCCAATTACTACAAGGTTCCCCTATGTTCCATGACATATCTACAGAATTGCTAATTCCATTAATCATGGGAACAAATATTGTAAACGTGGACTCCAATCGTTCACCTGGCATCCCCCTGATTGTTGTAGGTTGCGTAGCACTAAACCCACCAGTCTGTCGAATCTGATGTCTGATTCGCTGCACATAGGTACTTCCCTCTACGGAGGAAGTGCCGAAGTATGCAGGAAGGCCCAGGTCATTGGTCATGGGAAATGTACATACGTAAATGAAATTCGTCGAGGATGCGCCAACAAAATTACTTCCTGTAAGCCGAGCCCGGACTCGGGAGGGCACACTGGAATTGGCTGGTGAACGGTCATACGGGACCTCCATTATACTCTCTCCGGATCCAGACCAAATTAAATCCACGTGCATCCCATTGATCGTCCCTGGTAGAGGGACACCGGTGGTTTCTTCGTAACATACTGGAGGATTCGAGGGTAGGGTCGTGCACGGTAGAGCCATTGCCCAACCGTCACCTATAGTGCTGGCACATGACCATTGCCCCCCCGTCTGGCTAAAACTGGTAATGTCGATCTCAGTTCCAGTTCCAACGACTGATTCTCCGACGGAATACTCCGTTAAGGCAGAATAAAAACCTATCATATCAGCGGCATAGCATTCTTGCGCGATCAAAAGCATAGCGCTAACTAACAGTTGATATCTCATGAGGTCATTCCTTGTAGGTAATAATCCGATTAATGAATTAATTTTCCCTTCTGACGAGATTTGGTAAAGCCTGAACCACCGTTCCAGCCAACCTCTTCCTTTCCCGGCGACACAGCCAGTTGAATGCCGCAAACCATGCGTTATCCATACTGACTGGCCGCCGGGCTTCGTCTTACGGGTACTGCACCACCAGGGTACCGCTGGCGTTCAGCGCGCCCAGCGTTGGCGTGGTGGCGGTGGTCTGTACCACTTTTGCCACCAGGTCAACAGAGCCGGTGCCACCGGCAGTCAGAGCACCGGTGTAAGAGGCTTTTGCTGTCGTGTCGTCACTTTTCAGCAACGTTGCGGCACCTGCTCCACCATAAACCTGTACCCCGACGTTTTCTGCGTTACCCACAGCTACTGGGTTGTCCAGGGCATTGATGCCGTTGTTTGCCGCTGAGCCGACAAACCAGACATCCACATCGCCTGCCTCTGTACCGCAGTTCGCGAAATCAATGGTAAATGTTTTCGTTGCCCCGACTGCCCCGATGCCGCTGCTGCCAAAGTCAGACAGCGAGATGGTATTGAATGCAACGACACCGGCATCCCCCACGCTCACGGTGTCACAGGTGTTATCCATAATGGTGCCGGTAAAGGTCACCGGCACATCGACCGGCGTTGAGACCGCCAGCGTACTACCAGAAACCACGGCCAGAGAAGCCGCAACCAGACCGGATACCAGCGTTTTTTTGAAGTTGATTGTCATAGTCAGTTTTCCTTTTTTACTGTTTTTAATGGCGACCGTTCATGGTCGCCGGTGAATCAAAGCCCCTGTGCCTTATCGCTGCACACAGACTTCAGATAGCTGTACCGGGGACTGCTGCATCTGCTGCTCCGTCAGCCGGTAGCGCACCGTGCATTGTTGATTCGCACTGCTGCCCCACTGCGCCTGCAGTTCGCCTTCGCTCTCCATGCCCGACAGGAACACCACCCCGTCGTCGCCGGTAATACCGCTGCTGTTATCCGCCGTCACAGTGGTGCCGAACGGCAGCGGCTTACCCTGGTAAGTCAGGCGCATCAGGACGCGTGCGCCGCTGTGGGCCTTAAAGTCGGCCCGGACCAGCGCCCCCCGGGTGGGTACCACCCGCACGGAGGTCTCCTCCAGCTCGGTCTGCTCGTCCAGTCCGCCCGCATCCAGCTCAACCCGCGTCTCGCGGTACTCGCTGCTGTACGGCAGCAGGGCATAGCCGCGCCAGTCCGTTTTCACCCCGGTACCATTTCTGACCGGAACCCCGGCCGCCCCCGGTGCCGCCACCAGGATACTGGTGGTCCCCGGCTGCTGGCCCAGCGTCAGGCCGTTGCGGTGGACGACCGCCCCGCCGCTGAGGCCGTAGTTCACCTGGCGATAGTCCCGGCTGTAGCTGTAGCCCAGCGAGGTGCTGCCGTAGGTGCCGCGGTAATCAACGTTTGCGCTGCCGCTGCCGCCGTCCTGACCGCCGTTGTCTCCCTGGCGGGTATAGCCCTGCTGGACGTTCCAGCCGAGGTTGTGGTCTTCCAGCAGCGTGCCGCTGAGGCCCCCGGTATAGCTGGTGCGCCCGTTACTGTTGCGGCTGGCGTTACCCGTCAGCCGGGTCTGCGGCCCGCTCATCTTCTGCTGGCCCGGCAGCAGCGCACTGAAAGGCAGCGAGAACGACAGATAGGCCGCGCGGTCCGAATGCGTCTGGTTACTGCCCTTGCTGTAGCTCCATGACAGGTTGTAGTTCACCGGCCCCAGGGTGGCGTTGTACCCGGCCATCAGCGAGTCGGTGGTTCTGTCGCTGTTCCAGTAGCTCTGCCGGGTCCCGGTCAGATACAGCGAGCCGTAGCGGCCAAAACGCTGCGAAATATTGGCCTGCATCCGCGACTTTTTGGTGTTGTACAGGTTGTAATAGTCGGTATACGGACGCTCTACAGGGCGGCCCTCCGCATCCAGGGTGTCGTAGTCGTACAGCCAGCCGGACATCCCTTTCAGGGCAGTTTCGTCCAGGGTGTGGAATCCCCGCGTCGAGTAGCGATAGCCTGCCAGGCGGAAGGTGGTCCCCAGCGAACTCATTGAACGGGCGTACAGAAAGCGCACCGACTGCCCCGTATGGCTGCTGCCGTCTGCCAGCTCGCTGCTGGCATGGGTAAAGTCTGCAGACAGCGCCCCCCAGCGGGCCATGTTCACCCCGGCTCCGAACATACCGGCCTGGTATTTCTCCGCCATTTGCAGGCCGCCATAGGCGGTGGTGTTATAAGGCAGCCCCCACTGCAGGGTGCCCTGGGCAAATTCCGGGTCGTCGTAGCGGTTGCTGGTATTGCGAAAACGCCCGGCCGCGATGCTGTAACGCACCCGCCCCTCGCGCTGCAGCAGCGGGACCGAGGAGTACGGCACCACAAACGTGCGGGCGGTCCCGTCGGCTTCGGTGACGGTCACATCGAGGTCGCCGCCGGTGGAGACCGGATACAGGTCATCAATCACAAAGGCACCCGGCGGAACGAACGTCTGATAAATCAGGCTGCCGTTCTGGCGGATACTGACCCGGGCGTTGCTGAATGCTGACCCTTTCACCAGCGGGGCAAAACCGCGCTGGGTATCCGGGTACATGCTGTCATCGGTGGCCAGTCGCACCCCTTTGAAGGAAAAGGCATCGAAGAGGTCACCGTCAGTGGTCGACTCCCCCAGCAGCAACCGGCTGCGCAGCGGGATAATCGCCCGCTCGGCATAGGTGTTCAGGCGGTCCCACTCGCTGCGGCTGCCGCCGCCGGTGGTGGAGTAGCGGCTCCAGGTACGGTTATCGCGCAATCGCCAGGGGCCAACGTTAATGCCGTTATCCAGATTCAGGTACAGGTTGCTGCTATTCATTCCGGTGCTGCGGCTGTGGCTGTTGCTGCCGTTCAGGCGGTAGCCGAGCAGCAGGGCGTTGATGCCCTCATCCCAGCGTTCCGGGGGTATCCACCCCCGGGGCTGATTCTTCACCATCGCCTGGGGGATGCTGATATCAAGACGCATTTTTTCGAAGTCAAAAGTGGTATAAGCCTGCGGAATATAGCGCCCCGGTGAAATACACTGGTCATCTGCCAGGGCAGCCATCGCCGGCACGGCGTCCATTTTTAGGCCGATATCGCGCCAGTCATCGGGCGTCAGGCAGGCCATCAGACCCGTGGTGTCACGGATATCTTTTTCCCCGGTCGCCGCCACCTCACGGCCGGTATCCGCCACGCTGTCGGCGGCGACAAAGCGCACGCTGCGGGCAGCCAGCCAGTTACCGTTGAGGTACATCTCCACGTCATAGGTGCCGGGCATCTGCGTCCCGGCCGGCGTCAGGTAAGAAAGGTCAGCGACCTCATCGGGGTTACCGGAGACCAGCGCCGACGGAAAGTACATCTCCGCGTGGCTCAGCGCAGGCAGTGCCAGCAGTATCAGGACAGCCAGTGGGTGCAGGGAAGCCTGCTGCCGCGTGAGCCCCGGTAACCGGTTTTTACGGGGGGCCTGATGATTCTTTTTCATTATTGTTCTCTCCCTGCTGTCCTGTTTCTGTTCCGTAGAGGTCAGAGCCTGTCTCAGTTCACGCTTCTGCTGATTTCTGGCGTCAGCGCGCCGTGGTCGCTAATCGTGCGGTAGCTCACGCTGCTGCCGCTGCCGGCAGGCAGCGCCACGCGGGTTTTCCCTTTCGGCGGGACCATCACGGTGTTCATCTTCTGGCTGCCGGCCTTCACATCCGTCAGCGTCAGGTAGTAAGGAGAGGGATTGCTGATTTCCAGCTGTCCGCCGCTTTTGCGGAAGGTCAGCATCTCCGGCGCTTCGGCCAGCGCAGGCTTCAGGCCAGCCGGGCGGACAAACAGCTTGATGCGGTTGGCCGAGGCCAGAATCAGCGAGTTTTTCCCTTCCGTGGCTTCGCGGCTGACGGAGGGGATGGCCTTGGCGATAAAGTAGTACAGGGTCTCGCGGTCCTGCGGCAGCGGCCCGCCGGTATACATCAGGCGCAGGGTATTGCCGTTCTCCGGCTTACTGACGTAAAGCGGAGGGGTGACGACAAAATCCGGGCTCTTTTTGCCGTCGGCATTTTCCACCCACGACTGCACCAGAAAAGTGTCGGTTTTGGAGGAGTTGCTCAGGTTGACCGTGGTTTGTTTTGCCCCGGCAGGGTAGATAATGCGCGTCCCCTGAATGGAGATACCCCCTTCAGCGACCGCCGTCAGCGGCAGCAGGCTCAGGGCGACCGCCACCAGGCCGGTTGCGGCTTTTTTACGTAAATAACGAGCTGTAGCTAACATCATTTCACCTTTTCAGTCACAGGCCGGGTACCGGTCTGATGCGTCGTATTGACGGACGAAAGCAGACCGGCCGGTATTCTTGCGTCAGACTCAGTAGTCCAGCGTCGACAGGGCGTCCTTTCCGGACTGCGTATATTTGTCTTTCAGGTCTTCGGTGGCATTAAAGGTGGAAATCAGCAGTTTTCCGTCCTTTGAGGAGAGCTGCATGACGTTGAAAATCTTTCCGTCCGCCGCCGGGGTCGTCATCTCAATACGGCTCATCTTTTTGCCGTTGACGGTGACTTCCGACAGGACCGGAGAGAGCGCCCCCAGCTGTTGCTTCATCACATCCGCCACTTTTGCAACCTGCGATTCACTGACCGCATTAGCGGTGGCGCTGAACGCGATGGAGACTTTGCCCCCCTCACTTTCCACGTACCAGGCTTCCTGCGGGCGCTGGGCTGCCGGGTATTTGGTTTCCAGCAGCGTCTGCGGCATCTTCACAAAGCCTTCCGGCAGCACCATGGTGGCTTTTCCGTCGAGGATTTTGGTGGCGTTTTGCGCAGTACCTGCACTGCTGTCACCGTCACAGGCGGAAAGCAGCAGAGCGGAGCTGATTAACAGCGAACTGAATAAAATACGTTTTTTCATTTCTTTACTCCCAGGTGGAAAGTCATTCTTTTCAGAATAAATAATTCAGTCGAAAAAGCGGACGGCATTCCTCAGTGATAATTCATCAATGGGTTATATTCAGCACAAAGTTCGCCCTGATATAAAACATGAATGTTATTGTTTTTAAACAAAAAATGCAGTTCTCAGTAATGGCGTAGATATAAAACTAATTTGTTTTCCGGTTCATTTAGATAGGTTTTTTCATTTCCAGGATATCCCGGCACAATAAAACCCCCGCTGAATTACAATTCAGTAACCCGTATTCACGGAAAACATTTCGTTTTATCCGGTAAATTGTTTTTTGGCATATCCTTGAATGCTCCGCAATACTCTCCGGAGAATCCTCGTTACAGAGTTGTTCAAATACCGCCAGCGTCTGGTGTGACACCTCATCATGAAAAGAATATGTTCTGATGGCCCGCTGGATAATTGAGAAAAAAGCCTCCACGCTGATATTTTTGGGCAGTAGCCAGGGAAATCCTGTCAGTTTCTGGGGAACGACCGGAACATCCTGCATTATCATCAGACGGCAGTGGGTAAATTCATTTCTTTTAATAACAAGATTACGCAGGCGGGCATTACTTACAGCAATGACCACCACATCTCCCGGATGTGAAGGATACTTCCTACACATTCCTTTTACTTTATAAAAGAACGCGCGAACACCTGTTCCGGAGTGTAATTTACGCAATCCCTGGAGAAAGAAACTGTCATCTGAAATAAAGTGATAATTCATACTAAAAAATCCCTCCCTCACCCCTGAGGTTATATAGAGAACCCTGTTACGGGACATTGATTAATATGAATTCCTTTTCTTTCCTGAATTAAAGCATTGTGAAAAATTCATTTACAATCGTTTAAAACTATCGAAAGACAATATTAAATAGAACATAGCTATCAAAAGTAACGCATCGATCGTCGCATACTATTGCTGATATTTTTAATTAATTCATGTGATTAACTATCTGTCACAGGAGGTAAGAATTTTCTCATCGGCAGTAATGTAAGGAAAAGCATAAGAAAAATGACAATAAAGGAAGAACAGGGCAAAAAATTTACCATGATAACAGGATGAAAAAACTGTAAAGACAAATCAAGCTAGTTTATTGCTTCATTAATTACAGGTTATGCAGTGAAATATTGCTCGGAAAAAGCGAGTGATGCAGAATGTATATCTCTCCCTGTTTCACCAGCGTCATGTTTCTGACGAATTAACCTTATCAGGAATGAAATTATACCAGGACGATTCGTTTTTTTATTAGGAATATTATTTGCAAACTTCACATTGCATTTACAATAAAACGTGGGGAGAACGTCATGATATTTTATTAAATTATGACGCCGATCATGTTTTTTGTTTGTAGGTAAATGAGAAAAAAAGAAACCTACATAAACATAGTTGTGAACATAAATACTGGCGAATATATTGCGTCTTCAGACGAAGATGAAAGATCGTTCCGGTAGGGGGAGAACGATCTTTGCGACATATCAGGTCTGGCTGAAACCTGTCACTCGCTCACGGCACCAAATACACCTGCGGAACGGCAGTATCCGGGTGCTCACCCATTCTTACCTCCGCGCCGTACCAGCGGCTAATAATTGGCTGCTGAACCACCTCTTGCGGTGTGCCCTGCGCCACCAGCTTCCCCTGATGCAACAGCAGAATGCGATCGGCCCACAGCGCCGCCAGGTTCAGGTCATGCAGCACCACGCAGACGTGCAGCTGGCTGCTGCGGGTCAGGCGCTTGAGCAGGCGCAGAAGGTGCTGCTGGTAATAGAGATCCAGCGCCGACGTAGGCTCATCGAGAAACAGCCAGCCCTCAGGCGCGCCATCGCGCCATAGCTGAGCCAGACAGCGAGCCAATTGAACCCGCTGCTGTTCGCCGCCGGAGAGGGAAGGGTAGCGCCTCCCGGCCAGATGATCGCAGCCGGTTTCCTCCATCACCTGACGGATCATCTCCGCGTTTGGCGTGCTGCCCCATGGCGAACGGCCCATGGCGATCACCGTTTCAATCGGCCAGTCGGCATGAAGCGAGGTGCGTTGCAGCATTACGGCCCGGCGGCGTGAAAGTGCTTCTGCCGACCAGCTCTCCAGCGGACGGCCTTCCACCAAACGTTCGCCGCTATCCGGCGTTAAAAAACCGGTTAACAGGCGCAACAGGGTCGATTTACCCGCGCCGTTGGGGCCAATCAGCGCCGTCATCTCACCGCCGCGCAGCTGGAGAGAGACATCATTAATAATCTGGCGCTTGCCCATGCGCAGCGAAAGCGAACGCGCGCTATAGCGGTTATCCATGCGTTTCTCTCTCCCGACGGAAAATCAACCGCAGGAACCACGGCGCACCGAGGACGCTGGTCAACAGACCAACCGGCATCTCGGCGGGCGCGGCGACGGTGCGCGCCAGCGTATCGGCCAGCAGCAGCAAAATTGCGCCACACAGCAGCGAACCGGGGATCAGACCGCGATGGTCCGGCCCCAGCCACATTCGCATCAGATGTGGTACCACCAGGCCGATAAAACCAATAATGCCGCTGATCGCCACCGCCGACGCCACCAGCAGGGCGCTGCACAGCAGCAATAGCCGCTGCAGCGCACGAACGTTAACGCCGAGGTAATGCGCCTCTTCATCACCCAATTGCAGCAGATTAAGGCGTGAAGCCATCGCCCATATCAAGATAGACGCCGGGATTATCAGCGTGGCCGCCACCAGCAGAGTGGACCACTCCGCCTGGCCGAGGCTGCCCATGCCCCACAGGGAAAGCTGGCGCAATTGGGCATCGTTGCTGATCCACGCCAGCACCCCGACCAGCGCGCTGCAAAGGGCGTTAATCGCGATGCCGACCAGCAGCAGGCGCGAGAGCGAAGCGTCTCCCGCCCGGCTGAGGATAAAAATCACCACCATCACCGCCATACTACCGATAAACGCCGCCAGCATCGGAGCGTACAGCGCCACAAGAACCGGTACTGACAGCGGCAGCACCAGCCAGCAGGCTACCGCCAACGCTGCGCCGCTGCTGATACCTAAAAGCCCTGGGTCAGCGAGCGGATTGCGGAACAGCCCCTGCATCACGCAGCCGGAGAGCGCCAGAGCAGCGCCGACCAGCAGCGCCAGCAGCACCCGCGGCAGGCGAATGGTCAGCCAGATGTTTCTCAGGATCTCATCGCCGGAAGGCAGCAGGCTGGCCAGCGGCAGGCGCATCGCCCCAAGGGTAGTGGCAAGTAGCGTCAGGATGACCAGCAGCAGCGTCATTAACCACAGATGACGAGTAAGTTGGCAACGCATCAGGGCAATTGCTCCGCTTTTTGCCGTAGCGCGAGTACCGCCTGCGGCGTGCGCGGGCCAAAGCCGAGCAGAGCCATATCATCAATAACCTGCACCTGCTTATTGCGCCCTGCGGGCGTCTGCGCCAGTCCCGGTAGCTTCCACAGTCCGGCTTCGCCGCCCATACCTTTCAGGCCATCGGCGGAGATCACCACCAGGTCCGGTCGGCTTGCGATAACGCCTTCCTGGGACATACTGCGATAATGGTCGAAGTCCTGCATCGCATTCTGCAATCCGGCGGCTCGGATGGCTCCATCCGCCGCCGTTTGTTTTCCGGCCACCATGGTGTTCATGCCGCCGTGGCTGAGGATAAACAGCACTCGCTTGTTAATGGGCTGCGAAGGGATTTGCGCGATCTGCTGGTGGAGCTTCTGGCGCAGGGCTTCACCTTCGCTCTGTTTGCCGAGGGCCGCGGCAATCACGCCAATCTTTTTCTCGATTGCCGGAAAGTCGTAGCCGCCCGGAACGTTGACGACGTTAACTTTGTTCTCTTCGACCTTTTTCAGCACCAGAGAAGGCTGCGCCTGGGCGCTGGCCAGCACCAGCGTCGGGCGTAGAGAAAGGATCCCCTCAGCGTTTAGCTGGCGGATATAGCCGACATCCGGCAGGCTCTGCGCGGCGGCAGGCCAGGTGCTGGTGCTGTCTTTCGCCACCAGATGCTGCTGGGCATCAAGCGTATAAACCACTTCCGTGACGTCGCCGCCGAGAGAGACAATCCGCTCGGCGGCGGCGCTGGCAAATAGCGGAAACGCAGTGAGTAATATCAGCCAGCGTTTCATGCTGTCAGCCCTTCGGTGGTCAAACGGTCAACCTGCGCGCGCCACTGCTCCTGCTCCGGGTGGCCTTCGGTACGTTGACCGTACAGCTGGGCAATCTGCGTGCCGTCTTTGGCAAACAGCTCAACGCTGGTGACGTGACCGTCTGAGGTCGGTTTGCGGGTGACCCAAACTTCATCCACGCTATCTTCGCGCAGGTGCAGGGTAAAGGCGGTGTTGAAAATATTCAGCCAGCCGCGCATCGGCGCAACTTTTTCCAGCACGCCGGTGAAGATCTGCACGCAGCCGCGGTTGCCGACAAAAATCATGATCTCGTTGCCATCCTGATGAATAGTATCCAGCAGGCCCGGCAGCGCCTCTTTCTCAAGACGGCAGGCGAGGTCATCGCTGACCAAACGGAACGCCTGCTGGCGCGACAGGTTATATTTTCTCAACAGGCCAAAGAACTGGTGGACATCGGTCATGGCGCGCCATTCGTTTTCCAGCGCCGTGCCGTCGGCAGAATCGGCATATTTCACCGGATCGGCCGGGCGAATGACCAGCGGCGTGGGGGTCTCTTGCGTATGTTCTGCGATCAGCGCATTCCAGGCCGCCATGTCCGTTTTCCCGGTGGTGTATACCTTAAGCAGAGCGTCGCCGTGCGGGTCGAAGAACTGAATGCTCTGGCGGTCGTTATCGGTCAGGCGAAAAGCGCTGGCCCATTGGCTGAGGAACAGGCGCAGGTCGAGGGCGCGTGGGTTGAGCACCAGCCCGGCGTGGCCGCTCAGATGCTGGTGGGTAAATTCGCCGACCTGCTCATGCACCGCGTATTCGTTGCGGCAGATACATTTGGTTTCGCCCACGGCCTCCAGCGCCGCCAGAATGGCGCGCGCATCGTCAATCAGACGTACGGCATCGTGGCCGAGGCGAGCTTCGGTCAGCTCGGCTTCGCTAATCCCCATTTCGGCGGCGATATCGCGGGCGTATTTTGCGGCAGATTGTGCTTTCGTGGTCAGATAGCGTTGCCACAGCGGAGCATGTTGCGGTTGGGTGTTTTGCATAATTCACATCCTTCTCGACGATGAGTATCCCCGGCGCGCGGCCGGGGAGCAGGTTTCTTATTATTTGGCCTATCAGAAATCGACGTTAACGCCTAACTGCCAGGTACGACCCGGCATGACTGACAGCGCTCTGTCGTTGGCATCCTGATTGGTTGCCGTTTCGATATTGCGGCTGCTCAGATAATCCCAGTATTTACGGTCGGTGATGTTGTACACGCCGCCGTTCACGCGCACGTTCTTCGCCACCTGCCAGTAAGCGGTCCAGTCCAGCATGCCGTAGCCCGGAACGCGCATATATTCGCTGGTAGAATCGGTAATCGCCGAGCCGGTGTTGGTGTAGCTTTCGCGGTTGGTGGCGGTCGCGCGTTTGCCCTTAACAAAGGTGGCGGTCAGCGCGGTGCCGTACACTTTGGCCGGATCGTCCCACGCCACGCCGACGATAGCCTTCATTGGCGCGACGCTATCGAGGTCGACGTACTTGTCGCCGCTGTAGCTGGATTTCGATTTCCCTTCGCTATAGCCGTAGGCGAGGGTGGCGCTCAGGCCGTTAACCTCTTCAAACCAGGTGCCAAAATTGAATTTGGCGCTGATTTCGCCGCCGTAGATATAGGCTTTATCGCGGTTTTCCGCCTGGTAGATGGTATAGATGTTCGACGGTACGTTGGTGAACTGAGTTGGGTTATTGGCGCGGGTGTAGCGGGTATAGGCGATAAAGTTCTTGTAGCTGTTGTAGAACAGGGCGGTGCGCATGGTGATGCCTTCGGTGACTTCGCCCTTCATCCCCCACTCGAAGTTATCGCTGGTTTCGGTTTTCAGATCGGTATTACCGATCAGCGCGTACTGTGCGCGTCCGGCGTAGCTGGAGCCGAGGTTCCAGGATCCATACAGCTGGCTGGCGTTCGGGAACTGCGCCCCGCGCTGGTACTGCAGGTAAGTCATCAGGCGCGGAGCGATATCGTACTGGAAGGCCAGCGACGGCAGCGCCTGGGTATCGGAGTTCTTACCGTACAGATTTGAGACGGCAGAACCGGTCAGTACGCTGCTGTTGTTGGCCAGGTCAGAGACGTCCTCCGGCTTAGTCGACTGATGTACTACGCGAATGCCCGGGATGACGGCAAAGTTATGGCTGTCGAGGTCAAAGTTAATCTTGTCCTGCATGAAGCCTGCAACGATATAGCCTCGGCTGTCGGCGTCCGGCTGCATGATTTCGCTAAAGGCGCTCGGGGTTGGAGACTGGGTTAATGGCCGCTGGGTTTTGGTGGTGCTGGCGTTAAAGCCGGCGCTCAGATCGTGGCGGCCAATGGATTTCGCCAGCGCGCTCTGAATACCCCAGGTATCGGTATCGTAGTCGGAGCTTACCGTTTGCATCGCACGGGTGATGCTGTCCGGCATATATGTCCAGTCATGGGACTCAGTATGCTGGTAGTAGACTTTGGTCGAGACGCTGTCGATATAGTCATTCATCGGCGTCCAGTCATCTTTCAGGCTCAGGCCCCAGCGGCGGGTCTGGCTGGTCTGGTTAGAGGTGCCGATAACGCTGTTACCGCTGGAGTCCCAGGCATCGTAATGGGTGTGGTTGGTTTTATGGTAGTAATCGAAGGTGCTGGTCAGCTTATGTTCGTCATTCGGCCGCCAGATCCCGGAGGCTAAAAAGGCGTCGGAGTGCCAGTTAGCCGGGTATGAATCGACGGTCCCGCTGTTATTTTCTGTTTCCTGGCCGTCGCGGCGGCTGTAGACGAAGATCCCGCGCAGGGTTTCGTCACCGCCGGCGACGGTGACGCCGTTGTGCCAGCTGCGGTCTGCTGAGTTGTAGCCGCTGCGGTAGCCGAAGGCGCTGGTTTTGCCCGGATGCAGATAGTCATCTGCGGATTTCGGGCGGAAGGAGACATTGCCGCCGATGGAGCTGTTGGCGGTCTCGGTTGAGGTGGCTCCGGACTGAATATCGATGCTGCCGTACATGTACGGGTCAATATAGTCGCGGCCCATCCCGAAAGTATTGAGGCCCGCGCGGCTGGCGTAGCTGCGCCCGGTGGCGTTCGGCTGAGCGATGCCGTCGACGTCGATACCGACGCGGTTGCTCTCCATGCCGCGAATGTTGTAGCCGGTATAACCGCCCCGGTCGAAGCCGCTTTTGCCGTTGCCGGAACCGCCGCTGGCGCCGATTGCGCTAATCAGCGGTTCGTAGCGCATGATGGAGCCAAAGTCGTTGGCCCCTTTATCCTGCAGTTCCTGAGCGCTGATGGAATGCTCGCTGCCCGCTTTCAGCACGGGGGCTGGCGCGGTCACGGTCATCTGTTCTGAACTATCGTCGGATGATGAATCGTTGGTGGTATCAGCCGCCCCGGCGGAGGTCTGATAGATTGCTGCAAGCAAAGAAGTCACCAGCAGGCTTTTCTTAAACCATGCTGTTGATTGAGTGGAGTTATACATAGTAGCCACGCCTTGATAATTATTAGTATCGGCTCACGCGTTACTTCCAGAGTGCAGGTGTGTCCCGTTATTCCTTTGCGGACGATCGATAATCCATATGTATATGTCGCATTTATTGATTGAGAATGGTAATGATAGGTATTATCGTTTGCAACAAAATAATCATTTATTCCTCAATTAATCTGCAAGTTGTTTACAATTCATCCTTTTACTGACAGCGAGAAACCGATGAGTCACAAAGCCGCTATTACCATTACCTACTGTTCGCAGTGCAACTGGATGCTGCGCGCCAGCTGGATGGCCCAGGAACTACTGCATAGTTTCAGCACTGATATTGGCTCAGTGACCCTGGTACCGGGAACCGGGGGGATCTTCGTGGTGACCGTTGATGATGTGCAAATTTGGGAGCGTAAGCAGGATGGTGGTTTCCCCGATGCGGCGGAGCTGAAGCGTCGGGTCCGCGACGTTTGCTTCCCGGAGAAACCGCTGGGGCACGTGGATAAACCGGCATAATCCTCAAGGAGTATCGGGCTGCATCGTCTCCTTTAAATGTGTATTATTAATGCATCTTTATCGGTGAGGAACAGGCAATGGCGGGCAAACGTATTGCGCGGGAAAAAAAGACCATTAGCAGCATGATTACGCTCTATCAGCGCCGTTGCCCGGATGCCCATGAAGATGCGGAACATTATCAGGCGCTCAACGCCTATGCCGACAAGCGTCTGGATAAGTGCATATTTGGTGAAGAAAAACCGGCCTGTAAGCAGTGCCCGGTGCACTGCTATCAGCCTGCTAAACGCGAAGAAATGAAGCAAATTATGCGCTGGGCGGGGCCGAGGATGCTCTGGCGGCACCCGATTCTGACCATCCGCCACCTGATTGATGATAAACGGCCGGTGCCGGAGTTACCGGAAAAGTACCGACCCAAAAAGTAGCCGTGAGTTCCCCGGAGGCGATGCCCAGCCAGGTGGCCCGGGTAAGGCGCTAGCCGCGACCCGGGGCCTCGCCGGAATCGGCTTGGGTTTGACTATCGCGAACCGATGTACAGACAAACGCGATAATAAATAACAGGGTAAACAACACTACGATGGTTGGCGCAGGAGCGCTATCGAGATAAAACGACAGCCACACGCCGCCCAGCGAACAGCTCACCGCAATCGCCACCGCCAGCAGCAAGGCGCTGACAAACCGCCGCGTCAGCAGTAGCGCGATCGCCCCCGGGGCTATCAGCAGCGAAATCGACAAAATAATCCCCACCGCTTTTAGCGTCGCCACAATGGTCAGCGCAATCATGCACAGCAGCCCGTAATGCAGCAGCCCGCAGCGCAAACCGCTGGCTTTCGCTTGGTTCGGGTCGAAGGCGTGCAGCAGAAAATCGCGCCACTTCAGACCGATAATCAGCGCGATTGCCAGCGCAATCAGCGACGTTTGCACAATGTCGCTGGCGGAAATACCCAGCATGTCGCCAAAAAGAATATGGTCGAGATGCACCTCCGACTGAATCGACACGTACAGCACCAGCCCTGCGCCAAACATCCCGGAAAACACAATCCCCATAATCGTATCGCGCTTGATACGGCTGTTATCGTCGAGATAACCGGTGGCGATGGCGCAGAATAGCCCGGCGATAAACGCGCCGATAGCGAACGGGATGCCAATGATATACGCCACTACCACGCCCGGAAATACCGCGTGACTCATGGCGTCGCCCATCAGCGCCCAGCCTTTTAACACCAAAAATACCGACAGCAGCGCGCAGGGAATGGCAACGATAATCGCCACCAGCATGGCATTAATCATAAAAGAGAACTGGAATGGTTCGAGCAGAACGGTCAGCATGAGGCCTCCCTGGCGCGACGACGGCTGGCGAGCAGCCCGTGCTTCGGCGCGAAAACGAAAGCAACTAAAAACAGCAGCGTCTGGGCCACGACGATAATCCCGCCGGTCGCGCCGTCCAGATAGTAGCTCAGCCACGCGCCGAAAAAGCTGGTCAGGCTACCGATAGCTACGGCAATCGCCAGCAGGCGCGGGAAGCGGTCGGTCAGCAGCCAGGCGGTGGCGCCGGGCGTGACGACCAGGCAAATCACCAGAAATGCGCCGACGGTTTGTAGCGCAGCAACGGTACAGGCTGCCAGCAGGGTAAAAAACAGCAGCTTCAGCCCGGTGGTATTCAGGCCAATCGAGCGGGCATGGTTCTCATCGAAAAAGGTGACCATCAGGTCTTTCCACTTCAGCAACAGAATCGCCATCGAAACAAAACCAATCGCCGCCAGCTGAATAATATCCTCCGGCGCAATGGCCAGAATATTGCCGAGAATAATGGTCTGGATATTCACCGAAGTGGGATTCAGTGACACCATAAACAGGCCGATGCCGAAAAAAGAGGAGAAGATCAGGCCGATAATCGCGTCTTCCTTCAGCTTCGAGCGCTGGTTAAGAAACAGCATGCTGCCTGCCGCCAGCCCGCCGGAAAGAAACGCCCCCAGTGCGAAGGGCAGGCCGAGCATATAAGCGCCCGCCACGCCGGGTACGATGGAGTGGGAGAGGGCATCGCCAATCAGCGACCAGCCCTTGAGCATCAGATAGCAGGAGAGAAATGCGCACACCCCGCCCACCAGCGCCGAAACCCACATCGCGTTGAGCATGTATTGATAACCAAACGGCTCCAGCAGCCAGCTCATCTTTCGCCTCCCGCCGCCCGGCGGCTGATAAACGGGCGCTCATCGTCGGTAATGATCCTCTCTTCCGCGCCGCTCAGTACGACATGGCGCAGCACGCCGCTAAAGGCGAGTTCGAGGTTTTCGGCGGTAAAGGTGGTTTCCGTCGGGCCGCTAGCCAGCACGGTGCCTTTTACCATCACCGTGTAGTCGCAGAACTCGCTTACCGAACCGAGGTTATGGGTGGAAACCAGCATGGTGCAACCTTCGTCGCGCAGCTCCCGCAGCAGGGTGATAATACGGGCTTCGGTCTGCACATCGACGCCGGTAAAGGGTTCATCCAGCAGAATGACTTTCCCCTGCAGGGCGATAGCGCGGGCGAGAAACACGCGTTTTTTCTGCCCGCCGGAGAGTTCGCCTATCTGGCGATGGCGATACTCGCTCATGCCGACTCGCTCCAGCGCGGCGTCGACAATCTCATGGTCACGCGGTTTAGCCCGCCGCAGCCAGCCCATATGGCCGTAGCGTCCCATCATCACCACATCTTCCACCAGCACCGGGAAGGACCAGTCCACCTCTTCAGCCTGTGGAACGTAGGCCACGAGGTTCTGGCGCAGAGCACGGTTAACCGGCTGACCGAGAATGGCGATATCGCCACGGCCCACGCGCACAAAGCCCATCAGCGCTTTAAACAGCGTCGATTTTCCCGAACCGTTCACCCCGACCAGCGCGGCAATGGAGCTGCGCGGGACGCTGAACGAGGCATCGCGCAGGGCGGTATGGCCGTTGCGATAGGTGACGCTAACGTTGTTGACCGCGAGGCCCGGCAGCTCGTGACTCATGCCTGTTTCCTTAGTCCGTCGTTGATACCCTGGACGATGGTTTCGGTGGTGACGCGCAGCAGGTCGAGGTAAGTCGGCACCGGGCCATCGGCGGCACTCAGGGAGTCGACGTACAGGACGCCGCCATAGTGGGCACCCGCTTCCCGTGCTACTTGACGCGCCGGTTTATCGGAGATGGTGCTTTCGCTAAAGATAGTCGGGATACGCTCTTTCTTCATGGTGTCGATGGTTTTGCGCACTTGCTGCGGTGTACCCTGCTGGTCGGCGTTGATCGGCCACAGATAGCGTTCCTGCAGGCCGTTATCGCGGGCCAGATAGGAGAACGCACCTTCGCTAGTCACCAGCCAGCGCTTATCCTGCGGCAGCTTCGCCAGTTCCGCCTTCAGCGGCGCCATGGTCTGGCGAATCTTCTCTTTGTAGGTCTCAGCGTTATGGCGATAGGTATCGGCATTCTCAGGATCGTATTTCGCCAGCGCGTCGCGAATATTATCGACATAGATCAGCGCGTTATCCGCTGACATCCAGGCGTGCGGGTTAGGCTTGCCGTTATACGGGCCATCACTGATGCCCATCGGCTGAATCCCGTTGCTGACCACCACTTCCGGCACGTCGTTCAGGTGCTGATAAAAACGGGCAAACCACAGCTCAAGGTTCAGGCCGTTGGCGAGGATCAACTGTGCTCCCTGCGCACGTTTGATATCCCCGGGCGTCGGCTGATATTCATGAATTTCGGCTCCCGGTTTGGTAATTGAGCTGACGTCGGCGGCGTCACCCGCGACGTTCTGCGCCATATCGGCGATCACGGTGAAGGTGGTGATGACTTTGAATTTGTCTTTAGCCTGCGCCGGGGCGATGGCAAAGAGCGCCAGAGTCGCGGCAAATATCAGGTGCTTCAGAGGTGGCAGATGCAGCATAAGGTCCCTCATAATATTGTGGTTAATTAATCATCATTTATAGCAATTGCTATGTTATATAGCACAAGCTATTTATAAATGAAAATAATTCTTATTTAGATGTGGGGGAAATGATTAGCATGGGAATAAAGCGATATGGGAGGAAAACCCGGTCAGAAGAGAGACCGGAGCAAAGATTAAGATAAATCAGCCACCGACTGGCGTGGGATCAGGCGACCCGTCAGCGTGCGTCCTTCGAATGAGAAGGTAGGGCGCTCGTCGATCAGGCAGCGGATGCGCTGAATGCAGTTTTCCATCAACGGCTCCAGCGGCCAGGATATACAGGTCAGCGGTGGGTTCAGCAGCGAGGCGAGGGGAGAATCCTCAAGGCTTAGCAGCGAGACCTCCTGCGGCACGGCGATGTTGAATTCGCGCAGCAGACGCATCGCTTCCGCAGCGTAGCGGTCGCGTTTAACGATAATCACTGAATATTTGCTGAAGCTATTAATCAGCGTCAGCAGCGCCTGCTCAACGTTATCGTTGGCCGCCAGCATCAGCTGACGGTTAAAGGGGATGGAGTAGTTTTGCAGGACGTTGCGGTAGCCTTCGAGCATCTGGCGGCTGGCGTCATCGCTGTCGTTATCGGTCAGCAGGGCAATATTACGGTGGCCTTTGCCAATCACGTAGCGGCAGGCGCTTTCGGTGGCAAAAGCGTAGTCGTAGCCCTGATTATTGACCCCGGCGATACTGAATCGGTCAAAGGAGATAACGTTGCGCGGCGCATCTGCCGGTACCGCGCCGAGCACCACCACCGCGACGCACTGTCGCTGTAAGTCGTCAACCACCGCTGCTTGTTCAGCCGCATCCGTCACGTACTGCACAATCAGGTTTTTATTCAGCCCCTTCAGCGCGAATGACAACATTGGCAGCAGGCGCGCGCCGCTGCTTTCATCGTTCGCCGGGATCACCAGCCCCACGTGATTGGATGTCTGACTGGCGAGGTTTTGCGCGGCAAAGCTCGGGCGGTAGTTGAGTTCCTCTACCGCGCGCAAAACCGCTTCCCGGCTCTCTTCACGCACGCCCCTGGTGCCGGTCAGCACGCGGGATACCGTCGCTCGGGAGACATTCGCTAATCTTGATACATCATCAATGGTTGGCATGGCATTTTCTGTCTGAATATTTTCGCCTAGCTTAGCATACCTGCTGAAAAAAGTGTCTATCGCCGGCGGCCTTCAGTGCTTGCCAGAACTGGCAATCAGCCCGCGCCACCGCCCGGTTTTCCCTTTCTCTCGTGAGAGGGCCAGGGTAAGAGAGCAACCTTTCACATGCAACCGCCGACTGCTTTTCCCCTCCCCCTTTTGGGGAGAGGGGCTGCCTGTCCCTACGCGTGCAGCGGTCGCGAGCGGTAAATCGCAATCAGCTCGCCGATCAGCTCTTTCGCCAGAATTGAAGTCATCAAATGATCCTGGGCGTGAACCATCACCAGCGTCATTTTGGTCTTTCCCTCGCCTTCGTCGGCTTCAATCAGCTGCGTCTGCACCAGATGCGCCTCGCGGGCAAAATGCGCCGCTTCTTTCATCTTCTCGTCGGCGGCGGCGAAATCGCCCTCTTTAGCGCAGCTCAGCGCTTCGTAGCACAGGCTACGTGACTGCCCGGCGTTGATGATGATACCCATCACTTGTTCTTCTAATTCCATGACAAACCTCTGAATAGTATGAATTATGCGGATTGCGGCGCGCCTTCGGCCTGCGCAACGGCGTTAGCGTGCTCCTGCTCCAGTAGCTGTTTTTCGTAGGCCTTGAGGAATGGCAGATACATCACCATCGCTGTCGCCATACAAATCAGGCACATGATCACCGGGCTAAAGCTCCAGTTCGCTGCCCAGGAGGCACCGATCGGGGCCGGAGTCGTCCACGGCGTCATCGACACCACGCGGCTCACCAGGTCCAGCTTCAGCGCGAAGTACGCCAGCGTTGCGTTGATCATCGGTACCAGCACAAAAGGCAGGAAGAACAGCGGATTCATAATGATTGGCGCGCCGAACAGAATCGGTTCGTTGATGTTAAATACGCCCGGTACCACGCCCATACGGCCAATAGTACGCAGGTGAATGGCCTTGCTGCGCATCAGCATTAGCGCCAGCGGCAGCGTGGAGCCAACGCCGCCAATCAGCAGATAGTGATCCCAAAAACCCTGCACATAGATATGCGGGATCGCGGTCCCTGCGGCCATCGCCGCCTGGTTGATCGACAGGTTGGCCATCCAGAACGGGTTCATAATCCCGGTCACGATCAGCGCTCCGTGGATCCCGGCAAACCACAATACCTGGCACACCAGCACCGACAGCAGGATCGCTGGTAAGGTATCGGAGGCCGCCACCAGCGGTTTCACCAGCGACATGATCGCTTCCGGGATGATCATGCCCAGTTGGGCTTCGATAAACAGGTTCAGCGGGTGCAGCGTCAGTACGATCGCCAACACCGGGATCAGAATTTCGAACGAGCGCGCCACGCCAGCCGGCACTTCTGGCGGCAGACGAATGGTAATGTTGTGACGCTTGAGAAAGGCGTACAGCTCGGTGGAGTAAATCGCCACCAGAATGGCGGTGAAGATCCCCTGACCGGAGAAATAGGCGGTGGAGATCTGACCATCCTTCAGCGGCGCGGCCACCAGCAGAAACGACATCAGCGACAGCATTCCGGCGGTTAGCGAGTCCAGATTGTGGTGCTTCGCCAGGCTCGCGGCGATCCCGACGGCGATAAACAGCGTCATCACCCCCATGCTGAAGTTAAACGGCAGCATCAGCGCGTCGCGATGATCGAGAGAAAATTGCAGCCAGGCGCGGGCAAAGCCCCAGCTGGTATCCGGGGAAAACGGCGGGAAGATAAACACCAGCAAAAACGAGCCGACGATCATAAAGGGCAGGGCGGTAATGAAGCCGTCGCGGATCGAAGTGACATATTTTTGCTGGCCGATCGCACCCGCCATGGGCGTGATCTTCTGTTCAATCACGGTGATCAACTTAGCGTACAGAGAGCTCATGATCTTTCCTTAGTTTTTGTTATCGATAAGGGAAAGCGCGAAATCCAGTACGGCACCGCCTTTTTGCATGCCGTAATCCATCATGTTGATGGGTTCCACGCGGATCCCGTATTTATCAGCTTGTTTTTGCAGATCTTTCTGCATGTATTTCACCTGCGGTCCCAGCAGCACCACCTGGTAATTTCCCACCTGCTGATCGAATTCCGCGACGCCAAAGGCGTTGATCTCTACCGGCAGCCCGCGCTGCTCGGCTTCGGCGACCATTTTTTTCACCAGCAGGCTGGTGGACATGCCCGCAGAACAACACAACATTATCTTTTTCATAAACCGCTCCTGATGAGTTGGATGTGCCGACTATAGTCATAATGGATATAAAACGGAAAGCGCTTTCCGTTCGTGGATTTATTTATTGTGACCACGATCACCTATGGCGGGCTTTTACTTTACTCAGGAGTGCGCGATCATCCCGGCGATAAAACTATTCCTATAAGGCAGGACTATGAACATTCAGTTGATGAATGTTGTCGTCGATATCATCGAACAGCGGCTGGCGCCGCTGGCCAACGTTCTGACGCGCAATAACCACATTACGGCGATGCGCGACAGCTTTGCGCTGGCGATGCCGTTTGTGATTGTCGGAAGTTTGCTGGTGCCGATTTTGTTTCCGCCCGTTTCCATTGATGGCGCATCGGCTTTCGGCCAGTTCTATCTCCAGCTGCGGCCCATTCTGCTGCCGACCTTTGAACTCACCATCGGGCTGGTGGCGCTGATTGTGGCCTTTGGCGCCAGCGCCAGCCTCGCCAAGCAGTACCGACTGCCGGAGCGGCTCTGCGGGTTAACTGGCTGTCTGGCGTTTTTGCTGTTTATCGGCTTTCGCGATAACGGGGCGACCAATATTTTTCTCGGTGGGATGGGGATTTTTACCGCGCTGATTTCAAGCACCTACTCGATTGAAATTATCCGTTTTTTCTACAAGAAGGGTTGGTGTATCCGCCTGCCGGAAGAGGTGCCGGTGATGACCCGCAATGGTTTCCAACTGCTGATCCCGCTGCTGGTGGTGATGTTATCTATCAGCGTTATCAATGCGTTGCTGCTACAGAGCACCGGGCGCATTTTGCCGGAGCTGATTAGCGAAGCGGTACGCCCGTTGGTGGTGGCCTCAGATACCTTAACGGCAGTGCTGATTTCATTATTTATCTGTAACTTACTATGGTTTGTCGGGATTCACGGCGCGCTGATTATCACCGGGATTATGAACCCGTTCTGGATGACCTATCTGTTTGAAAACCAGCAAGCGCTGGCCGCCGGTTCCGCCACGCTACCGCATATCTACCTCCAGGGATTCTGGGATTTTTACTTGCTGATTGGCGGTATCGGTTCCACCCTGCCGCTGGTCTTTATGGCGATGCGCAGCCGTTCGCGGCAGCTAAAAAGCGTGGGAAAAATTGGCCTGCTGCCTTCTCTTTTTAATATCAACGAGCCGATTTTATTTGGTTTCCCCATCATCATGAACCCGGTTTTCCTGCTGCCGTTTATCTTTGTGCCGCTGATAAATGCCTGTATCGCCTGGTATTTAACTCAGCTTGGGATTCTCGACCGGGCGGTGGCGATGCTGCCGTGGTCGATGCCGTCGCCGCTCGGTGCGGCCTGGTCAGCCAACGGTAGCTGGAAAAATTTATGTATGTGCCTGTTCGCTATTTTTAACGCATGGATGCTCTATCGCCCGTTCTTCAAAGTCTACGAACGCCAGCTTGCCGACGCCGAACGCTAAGCTTTTCCCCTGCCTGAATCGGCCCGCCGCGTGCGGGCTTTTTTATTTCCACCTGGTTATGTGAACTTCATCACGAATATTTGCTATCTATCGTCAAATTTGTGAACTCATCCGGCAATTACGGAAAGCGCTTTCCGTTAGCGGATGTACATTTCCGTTTTTGATCCGTAAATTTCCTTCCGTTCTCAGGCAGTGTTAATAAAAAATAACCAAGGAAAAAAAATGATCAGGCTAAATCATTCAATACCTCTGTCTTTACTCGCCCTCATGGTGATGAGCGACTGCGCCAGCGCCGAGCAGAAATACGATTTTATGCTCCATGGCTATATCCGTTCGGGGATCCTCGCTAACTCTGATGGCAACCGCGCCGACTCCGTTGGCCTGATGCCGGACGGCAAATGGCGTCTGGGCAACGAAGAAGATACCAAGATCGAACTGATCCCGACGGTGACGTTAACGTCGGACAGCGGCGTGGTGGCGAAAGTCCAGGCCAACATTACCCACCAGTCAAAATGTACCTCCGACTGGAACTGTCAGGATGATGATGGGCATGATGTTCAGTTCCGCGAAGGCTTTGCCGAGCTGTCGAACCTCGACTTCGCCCCGGAAATGACCTTCTGGGCCGGTAAGCGCTACAGCAGCTCCAACACCTCCAGCCATCAGTTCGACTGGGAGTACATTCAGTACAACGGTACCGGCGGCGGCTTCGACAATATGGATCTCGGCTTCGCCCGCTTTGACGCCGGGGTTTACGCTTTCTCACCGACCGACGAAACCAAAGCCTACCCGGTTGATAAAGGCGATCAGGGCTACCCGGATGACTACTCGCTCAACCTGTGGCTGAAAAAGATCGGCGGCACCGGCTTCGATCTGGAGCTGATTGGTCACCACATGAACCGCAACGAGAATCACCCGACCTCGGCGGAAAAGGGCTACGGCGTGACCGGGGTCTACAACTTTGACGGTTTTTACGGCCTGACCGGCGGCTACTCTCGCGTGGTCTTCCAGTACGGGCGCGGCCTGGCGGCAGGGGACTCGCTGGGTAAAAACGGCTGGGGATGGGCTAACCTCGAAGACACCCAGTCCTGGCGCGTGGTACTGGATAATATGGCCTCTCTGGGCGACTGGGAAATCTCGACTTTTGCCTACTATCAGAAAGATAAAAACTATCGCTGGTGGACGGAAGATGCCGACGGCTGGGGACGCACCAGCTGGGTTGCCGGGATCCGCCCGTACCAGCAGATCACTAAAAACTTCGCCATGCAGTATGAGCTGGGCTACGAATATCTCGACGATAAAAACTACAAAGGCGTGGACGGCAAAGGCAAAGGCGGCCTGACTAAAATCACCGTTGCGCCGACCCTGACCTTTGACTCCGGCTTCTGGACTCGCCCACAACTGCGCTTCTTCGTTACCTACGCCAAGTGGGACAAAGGTGTCTCCGATGCTCTGGACGGCAACTACGACTGGAGCACCAACACCATTTCCGCAGGCGGCTACTCGCGCAGCGGCGACACCGACACGCTGAACTTTGGCGTGCAGGCCGAAGTCTGGTTCTAAGGAGAGATAACGATGATCAAGCTGGTAAAAAAACTGATGCTCGTGGCGCTGCTTTCGGCGCTGGGAAGCGCAGGGGCGATGGGCGCAGAGCAGTCGCACTTTGAACACTTTATTACCCGCGACGGCGCAACGCTAAAAGATGGCGACAAGGTCTTCCGCTTTGCGGGCATCCACGCGCCGGAGCTGCACCGTATTGAAGACGATGCGCGCGGCACCTGCAAAGCCGATTCGCGCGGCTGGGGGCAATACTTTCGCTGGCCGACGGCGGACGAACAGGAAAACTGGATTAAGGCGCAGGTGCAAACCGGAGCCAAAGCGCAGCGGGTGTATGTGCTCTCGGTGCAGCAGGAGTTTGACCAGGCCTGCGCTCGCGAAACCCATATCCTGGCTCCGGAAAGCGCCGACGGTATGCCACGCCTCAACGAAAAGGCGATGCGGGTTTACGACAATATGATCGCCGAGGCGGACAAACAGGGACTGCGCCTGATCCTGCCGTTTATCGATCACTGGTGGTGGTGGGGCGGCCGCGAGCAGCTGGCGGCGTTCTATCATGAGAAGCCAGAGGATTTTTATCGGACCGACAGCAAAACCTTCAAGGCCTATCTCGACGTGATTCGCCAGGTTATCACCCGCACCAACAGCGTGACCGGTCGTCCGTATTATGACGAAAAAGCGATCATGGCCTGGGAGACCGGCAACGAGCTGGAGGACACCAATGCCGCGTTCCTTCAGCAGACCGCCGCGTGGATCAAAAAGTGGGCGCCGCATCAGCTGGTGATTGATGGCACCTATAAGAAAATCAATGCGTTTGCGCTCAACGATCCGAATGTCGATATCGTCAGCAACCACTACTACACCAATGCCGATAACAACCATCCCGATCAGGTAAAAAAAGATCTGACGGCGGCTGCGGGTAAGAAAGTGTACATGGTGGGCGAATTTGGTCTGCTGGACGCGAAGCAGCTCAACGCCATTATGCAGTCGATCGTGCATAGCGAAGTCAACGGCGCGCAGGCGGCGGGCGGGCTGATTTGGGGCTTCCGTGGCCATCGTCACGACGGCGGCTTCTACTGGCATAAAGAGTCCACGGGTCACTACAGCTACCACTTGCCGGGCTTTCCGGTAGAGGGTAAAGCCAACCAGGAAATAGACGTGGTTGACCTGGTGCGGACCGCAGCGGCGCAGATGAGCGGGCAGGAGAAAGCGCCGCCGCTGCCGAAGCCGGACGCGCCGAAGCTGCGGGCGACGGATTCACCGTTTGCCATCAACTGGCTGGGGGCGGCGGTAGGACGCGCCTATGACGTGGAGCGCGCTGATTCGGCAAAAGGGCCGTGGAAAGTGGTGGGGCGCGATATTTCAGACGGCGTTAACGAGTGGAACCCGCAAACGATGGATCTGTTCCGCGATGACTATCGCAGCCTGCGGCTGGGGAATACGTACTATTACCGCGTCATTGCCAAAAACGAGAGCGGTAGTTCGGTGCCTTCGAACGTGATTAGCGTCAAGCACACCCAGCAGAATCAGGCTCCGGTGGTAACGCTGGTCGATAAGCTCACCACGACTCAGGATCAGGGCGTGCAATTAACCGCGAGCTGGCGCGATGACGCGCTACCGGACCGTAACGTGAAGGTGGGCTGGAACAACGGCGGCAACGCGCAGGCCCATTTTTGTGCCACGGATAAAGCCGAAACCCGCGCCTGGTTTAGCGCGCCCGGTGAATATGACCTGACCTTTACAGCCGATGACGGCCTGCTCAAAAGCAGCAAAACCGTCAAGGTGACGGTGACGCAAGCCGTTGGTAAAGCGCCTGCCGATTACTGCCGCTTTGGCGGCGGGGTGTTTAACGTTAGCCTGGGCAAGATTGAGGCGGCTAAAAGCGAGAAAGACGCGCTGACGATGGGCGATGACGGTTTCCTCGGGCCGTTTGCCAACGATGGCGATAAGGTGAGCTGGCAGGTTGCCGCGCCGTGGGCTGGAAAGTATCAGCTGCGGGTGACGTTCAACGGCAAATGGGGCGGTAAGAAAAACTCGTTTATCGTTAACGGCGGCGCGCCAATCGCGGTGGAATTCCCGCAGACCGATGAGCAGGGCCAGCAGCTGCTGGTGCCCGTTGAGCTGAAGGCCGGTGATAACCGCGTCGACTTCGGTAAATTCGCCGGTGACTGGGGCTATATGTTTATCAAGTCAATTGAAGTGGTTGCAGAGTAGTGCTTATTGGCTGCGCTCGTTGGGTGCAGCCTTTTTTAACTTACAGGAGGCGTTATGACCCGGTATCAGTTTCCGGAAGGCTTTTTTTGGGGCGCGGCGGCATCAGGCCCGCAAACGGAGGGCATAAGCAACAAGCCGCACCGTTCGATTTGGGATAGCTGGTTTGCCGAGCAGCCGGAGCGTTTTTATCAGCAGATTGGGCCGCAAACCGTCTGCGACACTTATCATCAATATCCGCAGGACGTGGCGTTGATGAAGCAGACCGGCTTCAACTCCTTTCGGACATCGATTCAATGGTCGCGGCTCATTGATGATTTCGAAACCGGCGCGCCCAATGCGGACGCGGTGCGTTTCTATAACGATTACCTGGATGAAATGATTGAAAACGGCATTGAGCCGATGATCAACCTCTATCACTTTGACATGCCTGAAGCCCTGCAAAAGCAGTACGGTGGGTTTGAGTCGGCGCATGTGACGGACCTTTTCGCCCGTTTTGCCCGCACCGCCTTCGCGCTGTTTGGCCACAAGGTGAAATACTGGATTACCTTCAACGAGCCGATTGTGCCGGTTGAGGGCGGCTATCTGTATGATTTCCACTACCCGTGTAAAAAAGACGGCAAGCTGGCGGCGCAGGTGGCGTTCAACATTATGCTGGCCCACGCCAAAGCCGTCCGCGAGTTTCGCGCGTTGGCGCTGGAGAGCGAGATTGGCGTGGTGCTGAACCTGACGCCGTCCTATACCCGCAACGACAGCGCGGAGGACAAAAAGGCGGCGTGGTATGCGGATCTGTTTTTTAACCGCAGCTTCCTCGACCCACTGGTGAAGCATCAGTTCCCGAAAGAGTTGTGCGAAATTCTGGCCGCTCACGATTGCCTGCCGGAGGTAACAAAAGCCGACGTTGAGCTGATAACCGGCTCGCACGTCGATTTTCTTGGCGTCAACTACTACGTGCCGCGGCGGGTGAAGGTGCGTGAAAGCGACTATGCGCTGGACTATTTCACGCCGGAGTTTTACTTCGAAAACTACGTGAATCCAGAAGGGCGCTTTAACCCGTATCGTGATAACAATGAAATTCTGCCGCAGGCGATTTACGACATTGCCGCGAATATTCGCGATAACTACAGCAATATAAAGTGGTTCCTCGCCGAAATTGGTATCGCGATGGATATTGAGTCGGAAGGCGAACCGGGTGAAGACGGAGTGATTGATGATTCGTTCCGTATCAGCCTGATGGAAGAGCATTTAGTGCAGCTGCATCGCGCCATTGCTGACGGTGCCAACTGCTTTGGCGTGCATCAATGGACCTTCATCGATAACTGGTCGTGGATTAACTCGTTCAAGCGGCGCTACGGTTTCTGGCGGCTCAACCTGCAAACCGGAGAGCGGCAGATAAAACGCAACGCGCTGTGGTTTGCCGAACTGGCGACCAGCAACGGCTTTAGCTGCGATAAATAGCACCGCAAAATCCCCCGGAGGCGACGCTTGACGCGCCTGTCCGGGCTACCTGATGGTGCACCCCCGTAGCCCGGACAGATGCGCAGCATCGCCTCCGGGAAGTCGTACCCACCAGGGCTACGGGTTCACCACCGTCTGCGGACAGGTAGCCGGGGATTAATCACGCGACTTTTTCATCTCCGGCAGCGAGGCAATCCAGTTCATTGCCAGCTGCGGCCATTCTGCGGCGGGCAGGCCTTTAGCTCCACGAATCCCAAACCCGTGCTTGCCCACGGCGAACAGATGCAGCTCCGTCGGCACGTTATGAGCGCGCAGAGCGTTGAACATCACCAGCGAGTTATCCACCGGTACCGAAGGATCGTCTACCGCGTGCAGAATAAAGGTTGGTGGCGTCACGGAAGCCACGTTTTGCTCCGGTGAATAACGACGCTGCTGCTCCGCCGTTGGCGCATCACCAATCAGCGCTTTACGCGAACCGGGGTGGGCGATTGCCGGAACCATAGAAATCACCGGATAGCCGAGTACCACAAAGTCCGGTCGCGCGCTCTGCTGGTCGATAGTATCCACAGCGCTGTAGACCTGCTCATCGTAGCGGGTCTCCAGACTGGCGGCCACATGCCCCCCGGCAGAAAAACCCATGATGCCGATTTTCTGCGGGTCAATATGCCACTCAGCGGCATGCGCCCGCAGGCTACGCAGCGCACGCTGCGCATCGGCCAGCGGCGCATCGCTGCCTTCCGCATGACCATCCCCCGGCATCCGGTAGGTCATAACAAACAAGGTATAGCCCTGCGCGTTAAACACCGGGGCGAGATCGCTGCCCTCTTTATCCAGCACCACCCGTTGATAAGAACCGCCTGGCGTCACCAGCAGCGCGATACCGTTGGGTTTCTCCGGCGTATAAACGGTGATTTGCGGGGCGCGAATACCGGTTACCGCACGGTCGGGCAAAGTGGGGTCTTTGCTACGCTCCACAAGTGACTCGCTTGCCGGGCTATTTTTCGCCCCGGGAGCTTCACCGCCGGGCCAGACTGAAAAGGTGGGCAGGGCCGCGAAGGCGACCGGAGAAGATAAAAGCAGAGTGATAGTCGCCGCCAGAGGTAAACGCGTCATAAGCATCTCCATGAGGAAAAAGCTTATTTATCATTGATTAGCGGCGGGTAACGCGAGTTGTCTCACAGAACGCTGTTTCATTTAAATCGAAATGAAACAGCATTTTGGATGTGACTTAAGCGCGGGTGGCGATAAGAATGGCGGAAGCCTTAACGAGCGCAATCACGCGGCTGCCCTGTGCCAGCTTCATCTCTTCCTGGCTTTCATTGGTGACGACAGCAATGATTTCAAAGCCCGCGTCGGCCTGAATATGCACGGTGGCGTTAACCGCGCCTTCAGTTACTCGGGTCACGCTACCGGCAAACTGGTTGCGGGCGGAGAACTTCAGACCGCAATCTTCCGTCGCCAGCGTGACCCACGGCGCTTTAATCAGCGCAATGGCTTCTTTACCGGTCGCCAGACCCAGCGCTTCCTTACTGCTGTGGGTAACGATTGCCACCAGCTTTGCGCCGCCCGCTAACGTCAGTTCGATTTCATCGTTGACCGCGCCGGTTGCGACTGCGCTGACCGTGCCGGTGAGTTGGTTACGTGCTGATACCGCCATAATGCCTCCATTCAATGTGTTATTAATGACTCCAATGGTTATAGCAGATCGTCTTTGTTGATGCCCAGCCGTTTCATTCTTGAAAGCAATGTTGTGCGCTTTAACCCCAGGCGCTGGGCCGCGCCTTTCGGCCCGGCGACCACGCCATTGCTCTCTTTCAGTACCCGGATAATCAGCTGGTATTCATCCTCGCCTTCTTCCGGCAGCACTTCTGCGGCCAGCGGTTCCTGCTCGATACTCATTTCCGGCAGTGATAGTTGCAGCACGCTGCCGCGGGTCAGCAGCACCGCACGCTCAATGACGTTCTCCAGTTCGCGCACGTTACCCGGCCACTCCATGCGGCTGAGGGTGCGCAGGGTTTCTGCCGGAATGCTGTCAATATTACGTCCCAGACGACGGGCGATTTTAAAAGTGAAAGCTTTTACCAGCAGCGGGATATCGTCCGGGCGCTCGCGCAGCGGCGGCAGGTGGATCGGGAAGACGTTCAGGCGGTAGTAGAGATCGCTACGGAATTCGCGATCGGCGACCATTTGCTTAAGATCGCGGTTGGTCGCGGCTATCAGGCGCACGTCGGTGTGAATCAGCTTATTGCTACCGAGGCGCTCGAACTCCTGCTCCTGCAACACGCGCAGCAGCTTCGGCTGCAGCTCTACCGGCATGTCGCCCACTTCATCAAGGAACAGCGAACTTTTATCCGCCAGTTCGAAACGGCCGATGCGCTGGGCGCTGGCGCCGGTGAAGGCACCGCGTTCGTGACCAAAGAGGTCGCTTTCCAGCAGCCCGGCGGGCATAGCGGCGCAGTTCATTTTGACCATCCGGCGGCTGTTGCGCCCGCTGAGGTTATGAATGGCGCGGGCAATCAGTTCTTTGCCGGTGCCGGTTTCGCCGAGGATCAGCACCGTACTGTCGCTGTGCGCCACCATTTCGACCTGCTTGAGCACGCTGTTCATCGCTTCGCTGCGCCCGATGATTTCACCAAACTCGCTTTCAACGTTATTGAGCTGTTCGGTCAGGGCGAGGTTTTCATCGACCAGACGCTCCTTCAGACGCTGGATCTCGCGGTATGCGAGGGCGTTATCGACGGCAATCGACACGCGCTCGGCGATTTGCCGCAGCAGCTTAAGGTTGGTGGTGGTGAAAACCTTTTCATCGCACTGCGCCAGCTTCAGCACGCCAAGCAGGGTATTGCCGGACATCAACGGCAGCAGGCACAGGGTCTGAATTTTGTTATCCCACATCTCGAAGAGCATTTTTTCGTAAGGTGCCAGCGAGTCGTGTTCGTGCAGGTTAAGCAGCAGCATCTCTTTGCTTTTGAACACTCGCTCGGTCAGGGTTCCGGCTTCGTCCACTTCGCTCTGGTCGTGCACCGGATGGCTGGCGTCGAGATAGTGGGTGGAGTAGATATTGAGCTTGCCTTTGCGGTTGCTGCGCAGCACCACGCTGATGGCGTCAATGCGGAAGTAGCGGTGGATCTCTTTTGCCACTTCGCTGACCAGTTCGTCAATATCCAGCCGCGAGAGTACAGCGTTAGTGATGGCGACCAGAATACGGAAATTATCGCGCTCGTGACACAGCAGATCGTAATCGACGTTATTGCTGACCCGGCTCTGGATCTGCTCGGTCACCACGGCGATAATTTGCGTAAAGGTATGCAGTCGCTGGTACTCTTTTTCCTTCCACGGACGGTTGTCATCACGAATAAACTCGCAGCCGCCGAAGATGCGGCCTTCTGCCGCCAGCGGTAGCAGGCAGTAGTAGCCAAACGCGGGATAGAGTCCGCTGACGGAGAGCTGTGGCCAGGTTTCGGCAAAGGTTGTGCTATCACAATGCAGCGCGTCCGGGCGCGACAGCAGGCGTCGAACCGGGCCGTTGGCGAGGACGGTTTCATCTTCGTAGCTGACCGGATGCCCGGCGTCGTCGCAGGCGTGGCGGACCGCGCGGTGGTTGCCGGAATGCCACAGAATAATCGCCGCCCGGTCGGCGAGCGCGGACTGCTGTACCAGGCGGGTCAGCGTTTCGCTCAGCGCGGCCAGGTCCGGCTGCTGTAATAAAATACGGGTGATATCAAACAGACCTTGCTGCCCAAGATCGCCCATCGGTGTATACGACATTGCTTAAGTCCAAAAAGCACTGCAAAGCAGTGCAGAAGAAAGTGATGACACAAATAATAGTATGTTAATAAAGCGGTTGTTGCCGCTGTTAACCCATCCGTGGGTGCCCGATGGTTTGGGCTGGATAATGATGTTGAGATTCTGATGTTTTCCCCGGAGGCGATGCTGCGCATCTGTCCGGGCTACTGGTGCGGTTTTGTAGCCCGGACTGGCGCAACGCGCCGCCTCCGGGAACTCTCCCGAACCCCGTTAACAAATGCGCGGCAGCGGCTCGGCGTGGGGAAGGTCGAGCGTGCGCTTCACGCCGTACAGGCCAATGGATCGCACTCCCCGGCGTTCTACAACGTCGCCGATTATCGCCGCATCTCGTCCTAGTGGGTGAGACCGTAAATGCGCAAGTACGCTTTCCGCCGCCTCGCGGGCAACGGCAATCACCAGCTTACCTTCATTGGCAAAATTAAGCGCGTCCAGCCCCAGCAGCTCGCACACGCCGCGTACGGTATCGTTCACCGGCAGCTTCTGCTCATGCAGCTCAATCCCGTAGCCGCTGGCGGCGGCGAACTCGTGGGCCACTGCATTAACGCCGCCGCGGGTCGCATCGCGCAGCGCTTTGACGCCAGGCAGCTCGCGCAGGGGCTGAATTAATGGTGTCAATACCGCGCAATCGCTGGACAGCGCACCATCCAGCCCCATTTCTTCGCGCAGGTTGAGGATCGTCGCGCCATGATCGCCAAGCGTGCCGCTGACCAGCAGGACATCGCCGGCGCTAATCTGCTGTGCGCCCCAGCGAATACCGGTGGGGATGACGCCGATCCCAGCGGTATTAATAAATAGCTTATCCGCTGCCCCGCGCGGCACCACTTTGGTATCGCCGGTAACAATGGCGATACCGGCTTCCCGCGCGGTCTGCGCCATGCCGTTCACCACGGCTTCGAGAGTGGCCATCTCCAGCCCCTCTTCGAGAATAAACCCGCAGGAGAGGTAGCGTGGGATCGCGCCGCTCACCGCCACATCATTGGCCGTGCCGCAGACCGCCAGCTTGCCAATATTGCCGCCGGGGAAAAACAGCGGATCGATAACGTAGCTGTCGGTGGAAAAAGCCAGTCGATCGCCCTGGGCCATAAGATCGGCGAGCTCGAGACGAGCCTGATCCTCCTGCTCCGCCAGCCAGGGATTGGCGAAAGCCTGCATAAACAGGGAGGCGATCAGCTGCTGCATCGCCTGACCGCCGCTACCGTGGGCTAACTGAATGCTTTTCATGCTTCTAATTCCTGACTGCGATATTGATACCAGGCGGCGCAAGCGCCTTCCGATGAGACCATCAGCGCGCCGAATGCGCTTTGCGGGTTGCAGGTATTGCCGAACAGCGGGCACTGGTGCGGTTTACAGCGGCCGGTCAGCACCTCGCCGCAGCGGGCGTGCGGATCGTCGCAAACGCGCTGCGGTGCCGGGCGGAAATGCACCTCGGCGTCAAAGCGTTGATAAGCGGGCGTCAGATGCACGCCGGAGTCGTTAATCACCCCCAGACCGCGCCACTCGCTGTCGCCGCTGAGGCAGAAAACGTCGGCGATGGCCGACTGCGCCAGCGGGTTGCCTTCATCAGGCACCACCCTGCGGTACTGGTTTTCCACTTCGCTGTGCCGCGCTATTGTCTGCTCAACCAGCATCACCGCGCCTTGCAGTAGATCAAGCGGTTCGAATCCGGCCACCACTAATGGACGATGATAGTCGCTGGCGATAAATCCGTAGGCTTCGGTACCGATGACCATGCTGACGTGGCCGGGGGCGAGAAAAGCGTCGATACCGTTATCCGGCTGGTCGAGCAGGCTGCGCAGGGTCGGCAGCAAGGTAATGTGCTGGCAGAAAAAGTAAAAGTTCTCGACGCCGCGCTCGCGGGCCTGACGCAAGGTCAGGGCGGTGGCGGGCATGGTGGTTTCAAAGCCGAGACCGAAAAACACCACTTCACGTTCAGGGTTCTGCTGCGCCAGCTTCAGGGCATCCATCGGCGAATAGACAATCCGCACGTCGGCCCCGCGCGATTTTGCCTGCAGCAGCGAACCGCTTTTTCCCGGCACGCGCATGGCATCGCCGAAGGTACAGAAAATCACCCCCGGACGGCTGGCGATATCGATACAGGCGTCGATACGCCCCATCGGCAAGACGCACACCGGGCAGCCGGGGCCGTGAATAAACTCGATGTTTTCCGGCAGCAACTGGTCGAGGCCAAATTTAAAGATGGCGTGGGTATGACCGCCGCACACTTCCATTATGCGCAGCGGACGTTCGGCGGTATGCGGCAGCAGGCGCGCGCGCTGCTGGAGATGTTCCACCAGCTGCATCACCTGCTCCGGGGCGCGGTATTCATCAACAAAACGCATTTACCGCTCCTCGCCGTACAGCAGTGCGCCGACGTCCGGCTCCACTTCAAACATATTTTGCAGCGCTTCAAGAGTGTCGCGGGCTTCGGCCTCGTTTATTACGCTCATGGCGAAGCCGACGTGCACCAGCACCCACTGGCCGAGACGCGGCTGGCCGCGATCGTCAACCGCGCCCACCAGAGTCAGGTCGACTTCGCGCTGAATGCCGCACACTTCGACCTTCGCCAGATTGCCGTCAATGGCGCAGATTTGTCCCGGAATGCCTATGCACATTGCTGCGTCTCCAGCCAGTTAAGCCACTGGTCCATGCCCTCGCCGCTGGTGGCGGAGAGCAGAATGATTTCAATATTTGGGTTCACTTCGCGGGCGCAGGCCAGGCATTTTTCCACGTCAAAGTTGAGATAGGGCAGCAGGTCGACCTTGTTGAGCAGCATCAGGCTGGCGGCGGCAAACATATGCGGGTACTTCAGCGGTTTATCTTCGCCTTCGGTCACCGACAGCACCGCCACCTTATGGCGCTCGCCGAGGTCGAAGCCCGCCGGGCACACCAGGTTGCCGACGTTTTCAATAAACAGAATGCCGTTGTCGGCAAGCGGCAGGCGCGGGGCGGCGTCGGCAATCATCTGCGCGTCGAGGTGGCAACCCTTGCCGGTGTTGACCTGAATCGCCGGGGTACCGGTGGCGCGAATGCGCGCGGCATCGTTCACCGTCTGCTGATCGCCTTCGATCACCGCGCAGGCGGTTTTCTCTTTCAGCCGCAGCAGGGTTTCGGTTAACAGGGTGGTTTTGCCGGAGCCGGGGCTGGAGACGAGGTTGAGCACGAGTTGGTTTTTAGCGGCGAAGCGCGCGCGGTTGCGGGCGGCCAGACGGTTGTTTTTATCCAGCACGTCGATTTCCACTTCCAGCATCCGCCGCTGGCTTTGGCCCGGCGCATGAGTACCCGCCTCGCCGTGACCGTAGTGCAGGTCGCCCGCGTCCGAACGGGTTGGGGAGAAGTTATCGGTTTTGACGCCGGTAATGTTCATCATCGGGCGCGGGGCAGGTGCGAAGGGGGCGCTGCGAAACGCCGAATGCGGGTTATGTTCGTCGCCTTCTATATAGAGGTTGCCTTCGCCGCAGCCGCAGGTTGTACACATAATTTACTCCTGATCTACTTCTATTCGCTGAATCTGTAAGCCGTCATCTGCCACAATTTGCAGCTGGTCGTTCTGGCACTGCGGGCAGCGGCGGACGTGCTGCGAGATGAGATGCACGTACTGTTGACAGGTTTCACACCAGCATTCAGCCTGTTGTTCGGCGATATGCAGTTCGCAGCCTTCCGCCAGCGTGCCGCGGCACACCAGCTCAAAGCAGAAGGTCAGCGCGCTGGCTTCCACGCAGGAGAAAGCCCCGACCTTCAGCCACACGCCGGTTACCCGACGTGCGCCGGCCTGCTGCGCTTGCTGTTCGATAATTTCCAGCGCCCGCTGGCTTAGAGTGATTTCGTGCATGGTGCCTCCGTATCGCGATGGCCCATTAATGCAATAACGATGCCAGGTCATAGCTAATGTCATCAAAATGTCGATGACACCCTTCAGACATCGTCATCGACATGTCTTTTCCGCTTTATCGATTTATAAAACTCATTAAAAATCAATTAATTAAATCTTGGCATGAAAAATGCTTTACCGGTGCATCTCATACAACGGGGGATCCGGGATGACTATTTGGGAATTAAGTGAAAAGGCGGATTACATCGCCGATCGTCACCGCCAGCATCAGGAGCAGTGGCATACCTACTGCAACTCGCTGGTTCAGGGGATAACCCTGTCGAAAGCGCGTCTGCATCACGCCATGAGCTGCGCGCCGGATAAAGAACTGTGCTTCGTTCTGTTTGGCCATTTTCAGGTCTACGTGGCGCTGGCGGAGGGCTTTAACAGCCACACCATCGAATATTACGTAGAAAGCAAAGACGGTGACGACAGACGTCTGATTGCGCAGGCTACGCTGGGCTCAGACGGCACCATTGATGGCCGGATCAGCAACCGCTCCCGCGAGCAGGTTCTGGAGCACTATCTGGCGACGATCGCCAGCGTTTATGACCGCCTTTATGAGGCTATGGAACAAGACCAGCCGGTGGATTTAAGCCACCTGACGCTGGCCCGTTAATCGTCAGGTGTCGACAAGTGTCGAAGCTGACACCGACGCCGCCTGTTTTCGTCAAAAATGACTTTCACCTGAGGATGACCCGGTGAACCGTTTTGTAATTGCTGACTCCACCGTCTGTATCGGCTGCCGTACCTGCGAAGCCGCCTGCGCTGAGACTCACCGCCAGCAGGGCCTGCAATCCATGCCCCGGCTGCGGTTAATGCGCAATGAGAAAGAATCTGCGCCGCAGATGTGCCACCACTGTGAAGATGCGCCCTGCGCCGCCGTCTGCCCGGTAAACGCCATTAATCGCGTCGATGGCGCGGTGCAGCTCAACGAGAGCCTGTGCGTGAGCTGCAAGCTGTGCGGCATTGCCTGCCCGTTCGGCGCCATTGAGTTTTCCGGCAGCCGTCCGCTGGATATTCCGGCTAACGCCAACACGCCAATGGCACCCGCCGCGCCACCAGCCCCGGCCCGCGTCAGCTCGCTGCTTGACTGGGTACCCGGCGTGCGCGCCATCGCCGTCAAATGCGACCTGTGCCACTTCGATGAGCAGGGCCCGGCGTGCGTACGCACCTGCCCGACTAAAGCGCTGCTGTTGGTGGATATCCGCGATATCGCCCTGGCCAGCAAGCGGAAACGGCAGCTGACCTTTAATACCGACCTCGGCGATCTGTCGCTGTTCCAGGCGCAACAAGGGGACGTGAAATGAGTGTGATTTCATTAGTGAATCAGGCAGTGGTCTGGTACGCCGCCAGCGCGGTGCTGGCATTTCTATTCACCATGCGTAAACCGCTGAGCGGGGCGATTGCCGGGATTGGCGGCGCGATCGCCAGCATCATGCTGGTACTGGCAGGTGGAACGGCTCTGCTGACGCCGGAGCGCATCAGCGGCGGTATGTTGCAGATGCTGCATTTGACCATGCGGGTTGGCGGCGTCAACGCGCTGTGGCTGCTGGCGATTGGCCTGTCGGCGCTGCCGATTTCGCTGTTCAATATCTCCTGGCATCGCCATCCGCAGGTCAAAGCGAACGGCCTGCTGGTGAACCTGTTGCTGGCCGCTGCGACCTGCGCGGTGGTGGTGACGAACTTCGGCGCGCTGGTGGTGATGGCGGAGATTATGGCGCTCTGCGCGGCGTTTCTTACCGGCTGCGCGCAGTCCGGCAAGCTGTGGTTTGCGCTGGGGCGACTCGGTACGCTGCTCATGGCATGGAGCTGCTGGCTGGTGTGGTCGTTCTACGGCACCCTTGAACTGGCGCAGATCACCCAACTGGCGATGGCTGCGCCACAAAACGCGCTGCTGTGGTTGCCGGGCCTGGTGGGTTTTGCGCTGCTGGCCGGGGTTATCCCGCTGCACGGCTGGGCACCGCAGGCTCACGCGGGCGCGAGCGCTCCGGCTGCCGCGCTGTTCTCGACGGTGGTAATGAAGGTCGGTCTCTACGGCATCCTGACGGTGTCGCTGGCCGGTAGCGTACCGCCGCTGTGGTGGGGCGTAATGCTGCTGGTGCTGGGGATGATCACCGCGTTTATCGGCGGATTGTACGCGCTGATGGAGCACAATATTCAGCGTCTGCTGGCGTACCACACCCTGGAAAACATCGGCATTATCCTGCTCGGCCTCGGGGCGTTCGTCACCGGCGTCGCTACCCATAACCCGACCCTGATGGTACTGGGATTTATCGGCGGCATGTATCACCTGATCAACCATAGCTTGTTTAAAACTACGCTGTTTCTCGGCGCGGGGGCGGTGTGGTTCCGCACCGGTCATCGTGATATCGAGAAGCTCGGTGGGATCGGCAAAAAAATGCCGCTGATTTCGCTCTCTATGCTGGTGGGGCTGATGGCGATGGCTGCGCTGCCGCCGCTGAACGGTTTTGCCGGGGAGTGGGTTATCTATCAATCCTTCTTCAAGCTAAGTACTGGCGATGCCTTTATTGGCCGCCTGCTCGGACCTCTGCTGGCGGTGGGGCTGGCAATTACCGGCGCGCTGGCGGTGATGTGTATGGCGAAAGTCTACGGCGTCACCTTCCTTGGCGCACCGCGCAGCAAAGAGGCGGAAAATGCCACCTGCGCGCCGTGGCTGATGACCTTTAGCGTGGTGCTGGCTGCGGTCTGCTGCGTGATTGGCGGGATTGCCGCGCCGTGGTTGCTGCCGCTGGTGAGCGGGGCGTTCCCGGTTCAGGCGGAAGTCTCCAGCGTCGTGTCCCAGCCGCTGATCGCCATTCTGCTGATTGCCTGCCCGCTGCTGCCGCTGCTGCTGATGATCTTCTTCAAAGGCGACCGCCTGCCTGCGCGCTCTCGCGGTGCGGCCTGGGTCTGCGGCTACGACCATGAAAAATCAATGGTGGTGACCGCCCACGGTTTCGCTATGCCGGTGAAAGAAGCCTTTGCGCCGATGCTGAAGCTGCGCCACTGGCTAAACCCGGTACGCCTGGTTCCCGGCTGGCAGAACGCGTCCGCACCCGCGCTGTTTCGCGGCGTGGCGCTGGTTGAGCTGGCGGTGCTGGTGGTGATTGTGGTTTCCCGAGGAGCCTGAGAATGAGTGTATTAATTGCATTGTTGCAGGCGCTGGTGCTGTTTGCCGCCGCGCCGCTGTTGTCCGGGATCACCCGCGTTGCGCGCGCACGTCTGCATAACCGCCGCGGTCCCGGCGTATTGCAGGAGTATCGGGATATCCTGAAACTGCTGGGCCGTCAGAGTATTGGCCCGGATGCCTCCGGCTGGGTGTTCCGCCTGACGCCGTACGTGATGGTCGGCGTGATGCTGACCATCGCCACCGCGCTGCCGGTGGTCACCGTTGACTCGCCAATGACGGGGTTGGGTGACCTGATTACCCTGATCTACCTGTTCGCTATCGCCCGTTTCTTCTTCGCCATTTCTGGCCTGGATACCGGTAGCCCGTTTACCGCTATCGGGGCCAGCCGCGAAGCGATGCTCGGCGTGCTGGTGGAGCCGATTCTTTTGCTCGGCCTGTGGGTCGCGGCGCAGGTCGCGGGTTCCACCCATATCAGTAGCATCACCGATACCATTTATCACTGGCCTGCCGCGCGCAGTATTCCGCTGGTTCTGGCGCTGTGCGCCTGCGCCTTCGCCACCTTTATCGAAATGGGCAAGCTGCCGTTCGACCTGGCGGAAGCGGAGCAGGAGCTTCAGGAAGGTCCGCTCTCAGAATACAGTGGAAGCGGCTTCGGCGTGCTGAAGTGGGGCATCAGCCTTAAACAGCTGGTGGTGTTGCAGATGTTTGTCGGCGTGTTTATCCCGTGGGGGCAGATGACCAGTTTTAGCGTCGGCGGTCTGCTGCTGGCGTTGGTGGTTGCCGTCGTCAAGCTGGTGGTTGGCGTACTGATTATCGCCCTGTTCGAAAACAGCATGGCGCGTCTGCGCCTGGATATCACCGGGCGCATTACCTGGACCGGGTTCGGTTTAGCCTTTTTAGCCTTCGTCTCCTTGCTGGTGGCGTGATTTAAGAGAGTTTGAGCATGTCTGAAGAAAAAATCGGTCAACACTATCTCGCCGCACTGCATCAGGCTTTTCCGGGCGTGGTGCTGGATGAAGCCTGGCAGACCAAAGACCAGCTTACGGTGACGGTGAAGGTCAACTATCTACCGGAAGTGGTCGAGTTCCTTTACTACAAGCAGGGCGGCTGGCTGTCGGTGCTGTTTGGCAACGATGAGCGCAAGCTGAACGGCCACTACGCCGTCTACTACGTGCTGTCGATGGAGCAGGGGACGAAGTGCTGGATCACCGTGCGCGTGGAAGTGGATGCCAATAAACCGGAGTATCCGTCGGTGACGCCACGCGTGCCTGCGGCGGTCTGGGGCGAGCGCGAAGTGCGCGATATGTACGGCCTGGTGCCGGTTGGGCTGCCGGACGAACGCCGCCTGGTGCTGCCGGACGATTGGCCGGATGAGCTGTATCCACTGCGTAAAGACAGCATGGATTACCGTCAGCGCCCGGCACCGACCACCGATGCTGAAACCTATGAATTCATTAATGAACTGGGTACGAAAAAGAACAACGTGGTGCCGATTGGCCCGCTGCACGTGACTTCCGATGAACCGGGCCACTTCCGCCTGTTCGTTGACGGCGAAAATATTATCGACGCCGACTATCGCCTGTTCTATGTCCATCGCGGGATGGAAAAGCTGGCGGAAACCCGCATGGGCTACAACGAAGTCACCTTCCTGTCGGATCGCGTGTGCGGCATCTGCGGCTTTGCCCACAGTACCGCCTACACCACCTCCGTCGAGAACGCGATGGGCATCGTAGTGCCGGAACGTGCGCAGATGATCCGCGCCATTCTGCTGGAAGTTGAGCGTCTGCACTCGCACCTGCTCAACCTCGGCCTGGCCTGCCACTTCACCGGCTTCGACTCCGGGTTTATGCAGTTCTTCCGCGTGCGCGAAACGTCGATGAAGATGGCGGAAATTCTTACCGGGGCGCGTAAAACTTACGGTCTGAACCTGATTGGCGGCATCCGTCGCGACCTGCTGAAAGAGGACATGATCCAGACCCGTCAGCTGGCGCAGCAGATGCGCCGCGACGTGCAGGAGCTGGTGGATATGCTGCTCAGCACGCCGAATATGGAGCAGCGCACCGTGGGCATTGGTCGTCTCGACCCGCAGATCGCCCGCGACTTCAGCAACGTCGGCCCGATGGTGCGCGCCAGCGGCCACGCCCGCGACACCCGCGCCGATCACCCGTTTGTCGGTTACGGCCTGCTGCCGATGATCGTGCACAGCGAGCAGGGCTGCGACGTGATTTCTCGCCTGAAGGTGCGCATCAACGAAGTCTATACTGCGCTGAACATGATCGACTTTGGCCTCGATAACCTGCCGGGCGGCCCACTAGCGGTAGAAGGTTTCACCTATATTCCGCACCGCTTCGCGCTGGGTTTCTCGGAAGCGCCGCGCGGGGATGATATCCACTGGAGCATGACCGGCGACAACCAGAAGCTGTACCGCTGGCGCTGCCGGGCGGCAACCTACGCCAACTGGCCGACCCTGCGCTATATGCTGCGCGGCAACACCGTGTCCGACGCGCCGCTGATTATCGGCAGCCTCGATCCTTGCTACTCCTGTACCGACCGCATGACCGTGGTCGATGTGCGCAAGAAGAAAAGCAAAGTGGTGCCGTACAAAGAGCTGGAGCGCTACAGCATCGAGCGTAAGAACTCGCCGCTGAAATAAGGAATCGCCATGTTTACCTTTATTAAAAAAGTCATCAAAACCGGCACCGCGACGCACTCATACCCGCTGGAGCCGATGCCGGTGGATAAAAATTTCCGCGGCAAACCGGAGCATAATCCGCAGCAGTGTATCGGCTGCGCCGCCTGCGTTAACGCCTGCCCATCTAACGCCTTGACGGTAGAGACCGATCTTAGCACCAACCAGCTGGCGTGGCAGTTCAACCTTGGGCGCTGCATCTTTTGCGGGCGCTGCGAAGAAGTCTGTCCGACGGCGGCGATTAAGCTCTCTCAGGAGTACGAGCTGGCGGTGTGGAAGAAAGAGGATTTTCTTCAGCAATCGCGTTTCGACATCTGCCACTGCCGGGTGTGCGAACGCCCGTTCGCCG
>NZ_JAPUEW010000049.1:162470-166007 GCF_027492335.1 Klebsiella sp.
CAGCAATCGCGTTTCGACATCTGCCACTGCCGGGTGTGCGAACGCCCGTTCGCCGTGCAAAAAGAGATCGACTACGCCATCGCGCTGCTTAAGCACAACGGCGACACCCGCGCCGAGCTGCATCGCGAAAGCTTTGAGACCTGCCCGGAGTGCAAACGCCAGAAGTGCCTGGTACCGTCCGACCGTATTGAACTGACTCGCCATATGAGAGAGGCCAGCTGATGAGCAATTTATTAGGCCCGCGCGACGACAACGGCATTCCGATGCCGATGACGGTGGATGAATCCATCGCCAGCATGAAAACCGCGTTGCTGAAGAAAATTAAGCGCTCCGCCTACGTCTACCGCGTCGACTGCGGCGGCTGCAATGGCTGCGAAATCGAGATTTTCGCCACCCTGTCGCCGCTGTTTGACGCCGAGCGTTTTGGGATCAAAGTGGTCCCTTCGCCGCGCCACGCCGATATTCTGCTGTTCACCGGAGCGGTGACCCGCGCGATGCGTTCGCCTGCATTACGCGCCTGGCAGTCCGCGCCGGACCCGAAAATTTGTATCTCCTACGGCGCATGCGGCAACAGCGGTGGCATCTTCCATGACCTCTACTGCGTGTGGGGCGGGACCGACAAAATCGTGCCGGTGGATGTCTATATTCCCGGCTGCCCGCCGACGCCTGCCGCAACGCTGTATGGCTTCGCGATGGCGCTGGGCCTGCTGGAGCAGAAAATCCACGCTCGCCTGCCGGGCGAACAGGACGAACAAGCGGCTGAAATTCTTCACCCGGACATGGTGCAGCCGCTGCGTGTGCGTATCGACCGCGAAGCGCGCCGCCTGGCGGGCTACCGCTACGGTCGCCAGATTGCCGACGACTACATGCGCCTGCTCGGACAGGGTGATAATCAGGTGGTGCGCTGGCTGGAGGCGGAGAAAGATCCGCGTCTGACCGAGATCGTCACCCGTCTTAACCAGGTGGTTGAGGGAGCGCGTATCCGATGAGTGAGACGGTGGTGTTCAGTCAGCTGAGCCGTAAATTTATTGATGAGAACGATGCCACGCCCGATCAGGCGCAGCAGGTGGTCTATTACAGCCTGGCGATTGGCCACCACCTCGGCGTGATCGATTGCCTGGAAGCGGCGCTGAGCTGCCCGTGGGAAGCATACCTGGCGTGGATTGCCACTCTCGAAGAAGGCAGCACCGCGCGGCGCAAAATGGAAGGCGTGCCGAAATACGGCGAGATTGTCATCGACAGCAATCATGTGACCATGCTCGCCAACGCCTTCGATAAAGCGCAGGTCAGGCAAACCCCTGAGCAGCAGGCGTGGAGCAAAATTATGCTCAGCATGCTGCATGATATTCACCAGGAAAGCGCCATCTACCTGATGGTGAGGAGGCTTCGTGACTGATGTTTTACTCTGTGTCGGCAACAGCATGATGGGTGACGACGGCGCAGGCCCGCTGCTGGCGGAGATGTGCGCCGCTAACCCGGTTGGCGATTGGGTGGTGATTGACGGCGGCAGCGCCCCGGAAAACGACATCGTCGCTATTCGTGAACTGCGCCCCGAGCGCCTGTTGATCGTCGATGCCACCGATATGGGGCTGAACCCCGGTGAAATCCGCATCGTCGACCCGGACGATATCGCCGAGATGTTTATGATGACCACCCACAATATGCCGCTTAACTATCTTATCGATCAGCTGAAAGAGGATATCGGCGAGGTGATCTTCTTAGGCATTCAGCCGGATATCGTCGGTTTTTATTATCCGATGACCCAGCCGATTAAGGATGCGGTCGAGGTGGTGTATCACAAGCTGAACGGCTGGCAGGGGAACGGTGGGTTTTCGCAGTTGGAGGCGGCGGAAGAGTGAGATTAATGTCGCAGAGTAGATACTCTCCGGCAAAATTCCCTTCAAAAGGCATGGCGGATAAAATTTATTGAAGCTGCCATGCTGACTTTATTTTGAAAAAAGAATTGTACCGTTGGCTTTATACCATAAATAATGCGAGTTGCAGGACGGCAGCAAGGGAATAAATCCCCAGACGCTTACTAAATTAAGTGACTGGGGTGAGTGAACGCAGCTAACGTACATGCAACTTGAAGTATGATAGGGATATTTGTGTGAAAATAACGTGGTGCGATAACGTTTTAGCTTAATAAATACCAAGTCGTCGTAGAACGTATTAAGTATTAACCTGCTCGATAATTAACTTTCCCTGCATCACCGATACTTTTACCATCGTACCTATAGGGAATCCCGCCGCTTCCAGCCAGTCGCCATTGAGATTCAACGATGAATGCTGCTGACCGCGTTGGCTTTGCCGGGTTTTACGCCTGATATAACCCACTTTTAAATGACGAAATGGTTTAGAAACAGGCGATTCTGGTTTGTTTTTTTCTTCTATCATAGTCTTCTCCATATTTTATTTATTTTCCGTTGCGCAAGGGAATGTGGTGAAACTCTATTTTGCGTTTAAAAACTACTGAATAAAATGCCAGTAAAAGAACTGAATGGCAAACCTGAAACTGGAAGCAAGCTCGACAAAATAAAATGCAATAAATGAAACTGGAAACATCAGGTTGTGATTAGCTTGAATAAGATTTTTTGGTTATCCCTTGGTCTTGCAAGCTACATTTTTACCTCCGGTCTCGGGGATTCATGTATGATTGTAAGCAGCAGGGAAGCCAGGGTGGGTAATGGACTATCAAAGATGAAAATCAAGGTCATTAAATATATAAAGCGACTTTTTTGCAAAAATGCTGAGCTGATGGATATTTTTGCCAATGATAATTTTCAAATGTCTATTTCCGAAAGAGATTATCCGCCGTTTATCTCGTTGGCAAAGCAGCAGATCTATGCTGTTTACGCCATTTTTGTTTGTTCGGATCAAAAGCTGTCGCTGATAAAGGAAAATATCGCCGATATATTTAGCGTTGATGCTACTCAGATTATCCAGCAAGGGGTGATTAGTGACGGGCTTGTGCTGGCCCGGTGTGGCTATCGTGACGCAATGGCTATCAGCAACAAGAAAGTATTAACTTATTCATTTGAAAAAGATTTCAATAACAACCTGGTCCGAGTTGTGACAAATTCCGCAGAGTTTGTTCATGCTGTCAAAACATTGCCTGTTTCCCCGCCATTGCCGTGGGATGCTTTTCCGTCGTTGAGACCGCAGGGCTATGGCAGTTTGCAGGGGCGGCTGGCGTTTTGGTGGGAAAATATATGGCGGCCTTTCTGGCATAATCTGGCCCCTGATGAAAAAGATGCTTTTTTGATGCAGTACGATGTGAGTGAAGAGTGGCGGGAATTTATCTTTTGTCATCCGTAGCGTTTGCCATTCCCGGAGGCGATGCTGCGCATCTGTCCGGGCTACCGGTCCGCGGGCGGAGGTGGACTCGTAGCCCGGGCAGGCGCTTTGCGCCGCCCCCGGGGAGGTAATCAGAGGCCAATAATTTTCCCGGAGGCGGTGCTTGGTGTATCTGTCCAGGCTATCGGTCCGCGGGCGGAGGTGGACTCGTAGCCCGGGCAGGCGCTTTGCGCCGCCCCC